>JBAXGK010000104.1:0-7282 GCA_037139435.1 Candidatus Omnitrophota bacterium
CCCCTGATGGCAGAATTTCCGGTCCTTGGTTTCCATCGATATGCCCAAGTTCAACTCGACTCCAAGCTCATGAGCTTTTTCCTGCAAAGGTCCCCACTCTTTCCTAAAAATCTCACTATCAAAATCGATCTGGTTTTCCGGTGTCGCCGATCCTTTTGAAAAATTGACAAGCGGTATAAGGGTTACCTCTTCCACCTTATGATTCTTCGCCATCTCGAGAAGGTTTCGGACGCCGCCTAGCGTTTTTTTTCCAGCGACACTGTTCAGGGCCATGCGCGGATAGTCGCTATTCATCGCCTTTTTATACCGATTGATCCTTTCCATATTCTCCGTGACCGTCTTTAAGGAACTCCCTCGCTTGATCTCTGAGTAAGTTTTTTCATCCGCGGAATCGATCGAGATCCTGACTTTGTCCACCGCGATTTCTACCAAATGCTTGGCCATATCGTCTGTGATCTGCGTTCCGTTTGTCACGAACCAGACTGCAAGGCCCTTGGATTTCGCGAGTCTCAGTATTTCCAGCACCTCCGGACACAACAAGGGCTCTCCTAGCCCTTGCGTATTGATCTCTTTAAGGGTGCCTGCCATAAGCAATTTCTCCAGAGCCGTCTTGAAATTTTTAAAGCTCATGTCTTTGGGAGCCTGCGACTCCTCCCGCAAAGTTCTCCAACAGATATCGCAATGCAAGTTGCAGCGATTGGTTATTTCAAACTGGACTTGGGTGATATTTTTAAGCATCAACGGCACGCCTCACCTTCGCTCTCCGGCGTCTTCATCAGCTTCATCACTGTCGCCATAAACGTGCCGAAGTTTTCGAGATCAGGCTCATGCGACTCGGGAAAAAGACACGCCTTCTTGCATCGGGCTATCTTCCGCCTCAGAGCCGTCGCTTCCTTCCCATACCATATTTCTTTAAGGCTCCTTTTACGGATATCCCCCGCCATTCCACCGCACATCCAGACTCCGTAGCTCCCGCGCTCATCGTAGGAGATGATGAGCCTTGTAAAACCGATGTAGCAGCTTTTCAAACCCGGCAAATAACCGTTTTCAAAATAGTCGGCAAGAAGATCCAGCCCCGGCTGAAAATCAATAAAGTTCGTCTTCTCATTGATCTTTTTAAGTTCGGTAAGAACCTCTCTGAGGGCCGGTATTTCTTCCTGAGGGATCCAGAAAGGGCTATTCATAAAGTCCCTAGATAAAGGATCCGCGTTACTGATATGCGCAGGCCGCAACGCTAGCCTGCTGCACCCTAAGTCTTTCGCCAAGCGCGCGATACTAACAAGGTCCCGGTAATTCTGCCTCACAAGAGTCGCGGTAACGCCAACAGATTTCCCGCTTTGCGTTAGTTTTTTTATGTTGCTTGTTACGATGCCAAAACTTTCTTCTGCTCCCCGTATTTTTTCGTATATTTCCTTATTCGAGCCGTCCAAAGATATCTGCAAATGATCAACGCCGGATCGGATGATGGGATCGACAACCTTGTCGCCATAAAAACCGTTGGTGATCATCACGATCTTCCTGCCACGCTGTTTTCCATAAGCGATGACCTCAAAGATGTCTTTATAAAGAAACGGCTCGCCTCCCGTAATAACGAGCTCTGGAATTTCCATGGCGACCATTTCATCAATGATCCGCTTGATCTCATCCGGCCTTATCTCGCAACTTTTGTCGAACGCATGTTCTTTGATATCGCACATAATGCAACGCTGGTTGCAGAGGTAATTGAGCGTAAGCGTAACGTTCCTGGGAGGACAAAGCGGGTGATGAAGTTTTTTGGAAAGAAAAAACCTGGCTTTTTCTTTAATCGTCTTGTTTTTCATATTCGGCTTTAAAGCTCCTAATAACGGCTTGTCATTATGCTGAAAAGTTTAAATTTCGGAAGGTTTTATTTCTTGTCTTCTTGACCAAGCCGCCCGATGCTTTCCGCGATCTTCGATATTTCTTTATTTAAATTTTCCCTCGAGCTTTTGGCGTCGCGCCTGAACGCGTTCGTAAAGAATTCGGCGCGCCTCTTCTTTTCGAGAAACTGTTTGTAGCGCTTTAAGGATCCTATCAGTTTGAGCGAGTATTCTTCCTTGTCCTCTCCGTGAGCGATCAATGCTAAAAATTTATCTACCTCGGGATAAATATCAGCCAGTTCTGCCAGGTGCACGCAGCTCTGCAGGCAGTGGGTCTTACAATGGTCTATCTCTCTGCGTATATTTTTAGCTCTCCTAGAGAACCAGTGCTTTTTCAAAGAGCCTTTTTTAAGGTCTCCGTAAAATCCCCGGCAGGTCCAAAGATTCCCATCGGGAATGATGACGATCCGGACAAAAGCCTCGAAGCACTTGATCCTTTTCCCGGAAAGCGTCCCTTCGAAGTAATCCGGGATAAGCTCCAGGATCTTCTCATTCACATGAATGGACAGGTCCGTCAAAGTCCTTTTTAATTCTAGCAACTTATGAATAGCGCTCTTCAGCGTCGCCATCTTGCGCTCCGAAACCCACAACTCATTTTTTCTATGCGTATGCATTTCCGTATTATCTGCAAGCATGGGCTGGAATACGAGGGTGCTACACTTTTTACTCCTCGCGAGCTCGACCATGGGAACCATGTCCTCGACATTACAATTCATAATGGTGAAGTTGATCCCCACCGTTGGAAATTTCCGGTTCCCTTTAGCCTGATTTATCACATCGATCGTTCTGAGGGCCCGCTTGAACACTCCTTTCCCCCGAATGAAATCATGCGTTTGTTCCAGCCCGTCTAGTGACAGCGTGATATGCGTAAGACCGCTATCGACCAATCGTCGGGCTACTTCGCTACCGATCAGTGATCCATTACTGATCAGGGTGATCATCTTGATCTTTCTGGAAACGGCATGCTCGATCAGTTCAAAGATATCCGCCCTTATGATGGGCTCTCCCCCTGAAAAAATGATGTGTTCGATCTTCAGATCGGCTATCTGATCGATGATGTCCTTGCATTCGTCGAAAGGCAGCTCGCCTTGAACCGCGCTCTCCGGGGTGGAGACGCTGCACATTTTGCACTTCAAGTTACAACGGTTCGTCAGGGAGAAATACACGTGCTCGGGAGGACAGAGGGGCCGGCCCAGGATCTTGGAAAAATAGTAACCAAGATTCCTGTCGAGCTTCCGCCATTCTTCGTCTAACGCTTCGCTTTTCATAAACCCTTAAGAAAGTTCAGACCGATCGCTGCAAAGGATTCGGATCCTTTTCTTGAATAACACGACTGCAAGCAAGGGTTTTTGCACGTCTTAACCGCCCGCCTTAGATCATTCGCTTCTTGGGACCCCCAGCATTCTCTGAGCGATTTCTCAGAAAGATTCCCGCAAATGCCGTGGCACGTATAAACCAATGGAGCCCCATTATCACCAACACAAATGAATATTGTTTTGTAGCCGCCAAAACATTTCCAGTCAGAAGGAACTAGCTTTTTCCGGTAGTACTTTCCCAACAATTTCAGGTCAGGCTCTTCAAAAACATGAATGTGTTTCCCTTTAAAGCTTTTTATTTTTTCTATAGCAGCATCCAGAAGAGACCCTTTTGCCTCATGGATCCAGAATTCGCTATCGTCCCGGTCGGGTGTGTTCGAGTTATCTTTAAGAAGCGGTTGAAAGTTAATAACGTCGACATTCAGACCGTCTGCGAATTCAACGAGTTTTGGTAAGTCCTCCAGGTTATGGTCCATAACCGTACAGGCAATACCGATAGAAAGATCTCGGCTGTGACTTTTCCTTAACTTGTCCAGCATCCTGATGCCTTGCACGGTTTTGGCGAAGTTGCCTTTCCCTCGCACAAAATCGTTTGTTTCTTCCATCCCATCCAGTGAAAAATGAATATGGCTCAATCCCGAAAAAACGATGGCATTTGCTAATTCGTCATTCACGAGCGTCCCGTTCGTGGTCAGTATAGATCTTAAGCCATGCTCTCGACAGTCATTACAAATCTCAAACAGGTCGCGCCTCAGCAAAGGCTCCCCTCCGGTCAATACAACTTCCTTGATGCCCATGTCGGAGGCTTGACGCAAGATATCAAAGATCACCTCTTTGGAAAGCTCGCCGTGTTCGCCTCCGGGGATAGAACACATTCTGCATTTCAGGTTGCAGGCGTTCGTCAGAGGAATTTGTATGACCTCGGGCCCGATCAAAACTTTATTCGAGAGACGAGAGAAACAGAAGAGCAAATCCCTCTGAGTCTCCTTGATCAGCTCCCTAAAACCTTTCTTCGGCATCTCTTTTCTAATTCCTTATTTTCCGTTGCTTGTGATCCCGCCTTTTTAGATCCCGAGAAGCTTGGCAAGAAACCGGAGGGCTTTTGCCCTCCCTATTCTCGTTTTGTAAAAGTTCCTTTCACTTTTAATATACCAGTCGTTCCTGCGATCATACTCGATCTGCAGGCTTCCGGCCTGTTGATGGAGTAAAGAATTGTGGGGTATATAACACGGGCTCACGTTCACAAATTCTTCAATGTTCTTTCGATTCTTAAATAAGAACCACATGGTTTTAAGAAGATCCAGCGTCGTTTCCTTGGGATGACCCACCATCCACAGGGTGTTCACTCTTATCCCTGCCTCATGAGCCCTTTTTATGGTGATCGCGGCCTCCTGAGCGCTGGGTTTCCCCATAAATTTTAGTATCTTATTCGAGCCGCTTTCGATGCCGAACGTTAAATAAAGGCATCCCGCGGCCTTCATTTTTTTCAATAATGTTTCCGGCATATCCTTCCGCGCCCTGGCCATCCCGCCCCAGGTGATATCCAGTTTCTCCTGGATTAAAAGGTCCGCCAAGCGCTCGAGCGCTTTTAAATCTCCGTTCACCAATAGGTCATTGTTCGTGAATCCGGACCTTCCATGCTGATTTTTATGCTTTTTGATCTCCGCCACAATGTTTTCCGCCTCACGCATCCGATATCTGCCCCAAATAGGTTTGTCACAACAAAAACGGCAACCATAGTTGCATCCGCGGCTAAAGAGGATCGGGGTCTGGGTTTTATTATCGTAATAATCCATATTAAAAAGATCAAACGCCGGAAAAGGGATCCGGTCGATCTGCGCGATCCCTTTGTTTTCCCCGTTGTCTTTAAAAACACCCTGCTCTTGGGTGATGGTCCCCTCGATGCCGCTTAAGGGCTCGGCCCCGGCCAATCGATTCAAAACGGAGCTGATGATGTCCTCCCCTTCTCCTTTCACAAAAATATCCACATCCGTATTCAAACAGTTAAGCGGGCCCAGTCCCTCTGAGCAATAAGGACCTCCGAAAATGATCTTGATGTCTTTTTTCTTTTTTTTGATCTTTGTGGCTAGCAGATTGGCCATCATTTTGGAATGAGTATTAACGCTGAACCCTACGACCTCCGGGTTGTATGCCATGATCTCCTGAAGCCAACCCTCGGTGACTTTTTCGATGTCAAAGTGCTTTTTTATTTCATCGCTCTTCAGCCATAAGTCAGCGTTGAACCAATCCCAAAGATGCCTCGCATCACCGCTTTCGGCATAAAGCTTGGAATTAAAGCAAAAGATCTTCACGTCATGCTTCTCTTCCCTGATCTTTGCCGCGATGTAGGCTAAACCCAAGTGCGGGAAATCGACGCCATAAACGGGAGGAAAAACAAGAGCAACCTTCATTTCTGCCCCTTGAATGCTTTCTTAAAAACATTGCTGAGCGTTGCAGACTCCTGGCGAGCGTGGCAATCCTGCAAGCAATAATGACGGCACTTTTTGATCTCGGCCCTTCTCTGCTTGGCCAGCTTGGAATGCCAGATCTCTTTCACCGAAGGCGTGTGCCTCACGTTCCCGATGATATGACCACACATCTGGATAGAACCTTCCGGAAGAAGCACGAACCTGCGATATCCGGAAAAGCAGACCCACTCTTTTTCAGCGACTTCGTTCCTGAAATACTTCCTCAGCAAAGGAAAGCTCGGGTAATTCAGGCCGTATTGTTTTTTTTGGTGACTGTCGAGCTTCCCCAAGACCTCATCCAGTTTCTTAAGTCGCTCCCCGGAGATCCATAGGCCATCCTGCCCGGCCCGCAATTCGCGCTCATAGAGCTTTACGTTATTGGGAACAACCGGCGTTATGTACAAAGAATGGATGGAGAGGCTCTTGGCCAATGCGAAGTATTCCTCCAGTTCATCTAAATTGTAATTAGAGAGAGTCAGGATCATCACTTTGACCAAGTCCGATGACTTTCCAAGCTCGTTGAGGTGCTTTATTCCGCTGATTATTTTCTCGAACGCGCCGGCTTGTCCGCGGATCTTGTCATGGGTCTCGGCCCTCGCCCCGTCCACGGAAATCGTCAGAATATCGAGCTTTGATTCGATCAGTCTCTTGGCCATATTTTCATTGATCAACGTCCCGTTCGTGGTCAGGATGACCCGCATGCCGAGATCTTTCGCATGTTTTATAATATCAAAACAAACATCCCTCAACAGAGGTTCGCCGCCGCACAGGTTGACTTCTTTGATCCCCCATTGACTGCACTGATCCATCACGGGTTTGATCTCACAGAGGGTCAGCTCATCTGTTTTCTCCGCATTTTCCCACACATCGCACATCTTGCATCGGAGGTTGCACCGGCTAGTCAAAGATATCTGTAGGGTATCCGGCGACACTAGCGGATAACCGCTCTTGCGGGACAACCAAAACCCAAAGTCTCTCGTTAAATCACTTGTTTGGCTCACAACACATTCATTTCTTTTTAAAGATCGGTGCTATCTTGTGTCCTTGATGAAGAATTTCTGAAGAACCGCCGACCATTCCAAAAAATCATCTCTGTAGGAGCATGCTTGCAGGCATGGGACTTTGCATGTCTTGATAAGCTTTCGCCGAATCTGAGCCTCCTTGGAAAACCACATCTCCCTGAGGGTGCTCTTCTTGACATCTCCGAAGGAGGCATCATGTTTTTTGTTGGGGGGTATGCAAAAATAAACCCTGTGATCCTGGGTGACCTGCAAACGGTTATAACCCGCATAACAGGGTCTTTGGATCGCTTTCAAATTCCCTTTGAAATAATCCCGGATAAGCTTTAGATGCTTAATGTCGTTTGTAATGAAATCAAAGTTGTCGGCAGAGGACTTCTTATAAGCCAGCAATCCATCTATCGCCCTATCAAGGGTTTTAAAACGCTCGGGCGGCACAAGCAGATCCGAATGTCTGTCCCGACTGCTTTGATCCGTGTTATTCACAACAACCGGCTGGAAGCTTAAATGGCTGATGCGAAGTCGCCGGCACATGTGAACAATCTCCATCAATTCCTCCAGATTGGAATTCATGATGGTGG
>JBAXGK010000105.1:0-7224 GCA_037139435.1 Candidatus Omnitrophota bacterium
ATCCTCAGAGGACTTGCACCTCCTGGTTTGGTTTCATGCTGGGCACACAAAAAAACCCACCCTGCCTTTTCAAGCAGGGTGGGCACAAAACACTTCTTACTGTTTCCTATCGACTAGCCACCAATGGGCGTGCCGTCTGTGCAACCGGCTACAGTCGCACCAGCAGCTGTTCCGCCTACCTTCACAACCCCGGTTTGATCAACACAGTACGTCTTTTCCGCAGCTGCCGTCGGCTCTGCGAACAAGGAATACGTACTGGAAGGGGCGGTGTCTGTAAGATACTCCATGTTGAACCCATGTTTTGCGACTTTGTCCACGAGCGTCCACGAATCGTCAAGATATGAAGGGCTCGTTGCCGTTGACGCTGTCAAATCCCCGATCACTGCAGGATAGGACGGAACAGGCTGGGCTGCGCGATAACTTTCGCACGCAGAACTGAATGTTCTCAGATCCGACTTCACTGCACCTTCGTTGGCATTGATACGCGCGCGCAAAAGATTGGGAATGGCGATAGCGGCCAAAAGCCCAATGATCGCAACGACGATCATAATTTCCACTAGCGTAAAACCTTTTTTATTCAATTTGATAAACATGTTATTCCTCCTGTTTCTATGTTTGCCACTGCCTAATACTAGTCTAAACTACTTTTAATGATACGACAATCCCTTCGATAACTAAACTAGTTTTTTTGATATTCGAGCTATATATCCCCTAACTTTAACAAGCATCGTTGGGAAGCTGAGGTCATTTTTTAAGATCCTTACGGCGGTCAATAAAGGAGACAGGCTACTTTATTTTATGGCCTGGGTGAGTGTTAAGATGGGAAGGAACAGAGCGATCACGATGCCGCCGATCACGATACCCAGAAACGCAATAATGAGGGGCTCGATAAGCGACGTCAGACCGGAAACCGCGGTGTCCACTTGGGTGTCGTAAAAGTCCGCGATCTTCGTGAGCATCTCTTCCAATTCTCCGGTCTCTTCCCCGATCGCGATCATGCGAACGACCATGGAGGGAAAGATATCGCTTCTTTCAAGCGGCCCGGCAATGGTTTCTCCGCGCTTGACCGAACCCATCAGATCCGTGATGACTTTTTCGATCCGGGCATTGCCCGAGGTTTTGGAGACGATCTCCAACGCTGCGAGGATCGCCACGCCGCTACGCACAAGGGTCGAGAGCGTCCGCGCAAACTTGCTAACCGCCACTTTCAATATGATCGGACCAAAGACAGGCATGCGAAGCGTAAAGGTGTCCCAGGGCAACCGGCCCATCGGAGAGGTGATGAATTTCCGGAAAAGAAAAATACCTCCCCCCAGGGAGGCGAGAATCCACCACCAATTGGCCGCAAGATAATTACTAACAGCGATCAGGATCTCGGTCGGTGCGGGCAACTTGGCCCCCAGCCCTTCGAAGATCGTCGCGAATTGCGGGATCACAAAGGCCAGCATAAAGAACGTGATCGCGAAAGCCATGGTCGAGACGGCCATCGGGTACATGAGCGCCGCCTTAACCTTTTTCTGAAGTGCGCTGGACTTTTCAAAATAATGGGCCACGCGATCCAGGATCTCCTGCAACTTCCCGCTCATCTCCCCCGCCCGAACCATATGGATGAAAAGCATTGAAAACACCTTTGGATGCACCTGCATGGCTTCGGAAAAACTTTTACCACTCTGGAGGTCGCTATGCATCCTCCGGAGTACCAGACGGAATTTCTCCTTATCCACCTGCCCGGCCAGGATATCGAGGGCCTGGATCAGTGGGATCCCCGCCGCGACAAGCGTCGCCATCTGCCGTGAGAAAATGACAAGGTCGTCCAGCTTAACTTTCCCGGGCTTTCCCTGACGAATCTTAGGGGACGACCCCTTTTGGGGGCTTATCTTGGAGGTTTTCTTTTGGGCTTGCTCCACACGGATGATCATATAGTCCTGCGTCTTCAGCTGCCGGACAAGATCCTGCGCGTCCTGGGCATCCTGAACGCCCCTCAGATCTTTTCCCGTCTTGTCTTTGACCCAATATTCAAAGGATGGCATAGCTTAATCCTCACTCGTTACGCGCAGCACTTCCTCAAGCGTCGTCACCCCGCTCTTGAAGAGCCCCAGAGCATTCTCGAAAAGCGTTTCCATACCCTTTTCAACGGCAAGTTGATGGATAACATAACTCGATTTTTTCTGGATCACAAGCTCCCGGATATCCGGATCCACGAGCAGCACCTCGCTCGCGCCGGTCCTGCCAAAATATCCGGTCATGTTGCACTTGATACAACCCTTCCCCCGGAACGGTGCGATCCGATCCAACTCCGCCTTGGAAAGTTTACAACGCAGCAAAACCCCCGCGGGAATAGTGGCCGGCGTCCGGCAATTCGGACAGATCTTCCTCAGAAGACGCTGAGCCCCCACGCAGACAACAGACGATGCGATCAAGAAAGGCTCCACCCCCATATCCATCAGACGCGTCATCGCGCCGGCGGCACTGTTTGTATGCAGCGTGCTGAACACCAGGTGCCCGGTCAAGGCAGCCTTCACCGCGATATCCGCCGTCTCCGAGTCGCGGATCTCTCCCACGAGCACAATATCCGGACTTTGGCGCAGAAGCGCCCGGAGACCACTCGCGAAGGTTAACCCGATCTCCGGCTGCACCTGCGTCTGAGTGATCCCTTCGACTTGATATTCGACAGGATCCTCCACGGTCATCAAATTTTTTTGAGGTGTATTCAGGGAATTAAGAATTGAGTAAAGGGTCGTGGATTTTCCGCTGCCCGTCGGCCCGGTCACGAGGATCATCCCATAAGGTTTCTTGACCGCTTCGGCAAGCGCGCGGGTCGGTTTCTCCGTAAAGCCAAGTTTATCAAGCCCGGCCCGGATCCCGCTCCGGTCCAGAACGCGCAGCACCAGCTTCTCGCCAAAATAGGTCGGCAGCACGGAAACGCGGAAATCGATCTGCCGGTCCTTCAGGATCAACCGGAACCGCCCATCCTGGGGCAAACGTTTTTCAGTGATATCCAAAAGAGAAATGATCTTTGTTCGCGCCACAAGCGCCGGATAAAGCTCGAGGGTGTGCGAGAATGATTCTTTCAAAGCTCCGTCGACACGGTACCGGATACGGAATTCTTTTTCATAAGGCTCGAAGTGAATATCGGAAGCGCGTGATTTGAGAGCCTTTTCGAGAATAAAGTTGACCATCTTGATCACGGGCGCGTCATCCATCCCGACCTGCACGACGGAGGACGCTTCTTTTTCATCCTCGCTCACTAGCTCGATGCTATCGGCGTCCTTTTCCATAATGAACTCAGCAAAGTTTTTGCTTTCCGCATAATAGTCGTCCACCGCGGAGGCGATCTTCGCGGAAGTGACCAGCACCAGATTCACGTCGCATCCCGTCAGATGTTTGATATCATCAAAGGTCCTTAATTTGAACGGATCACTTACGGCGATCGTCACGAGTTTCCCGATACGGCCCACCGGGAAAACCTGATGGTTCTCAATGAATTTCCTGGAAAACATCCGCAAGACCTCGTTATCAAACTGCATCCCGTGAAGATTCAGAGTGGGAATCTCAAGCTGGGCACTCAAAAAATCCATGATCTCTTCTTCCGGCAGGATCTTTTCTTCGTTGAGGATCTTAAAAATACTTTCACTGCGCTTCTGGGAGACCTGTTCTAAACGGTCACACTCCTCATCGGAAAGCCCAAGTATTTTCACCCAATCCCGAACAATCTTTTTATCGATCATGGGGTGCTCCCTTCGGGCTTCGGTCCGGCATCCGCGATCGTCACGCGGAAAACCTCCTCGAGCGAGGTCTCTCCGGCCAGAGCCTTTTGGATCGCGGATTCGCGCAAGGTGTTCATCCCATGTTCCCGGGCCTTCGTCTTGATCAGATCTGCCGACGCGCCCTGCATGATCATCTCCAGAATATCCGGTTTCATTTCCAGGATCTCGGTGATCACGCTCCGTCCCTGATAACCCAACTGGCGACACTGCGAACAGCCCTTCGCTTTCCAAAGTTGGATTTTTTTATTCGGATCGAGATTCAGGAATTTATACATATTCGGTTCAAGATCGTACAGAACGCGACAGCGCGGGCAGAGGCGGCGCACTAGGCGCTGGGCCGAGATCATGAGAACGGTCGACGCGATCAAAAACGGCTCAAGCCCCAGATTCGCCATGCGGGTGATAGAACTCACGGCATCGTTCGTGTGAAGCGTGCTCAAAACGAGGTGGCCCGTTAGCGCAGCCTTCACGGCAATATCGAGGGTTTCGGCATCCCGGATCTCCCCGATCAGAATGATGTCAGGGTCTTGCCGCAAGATCGAACGAAGCGCCGCAGGGAACGTCAGCCCGATGGATTCGCGGACATTGACCTGATTGATACCCGCCATCTGGTATTCCACGGGATCTTCGACCGTCGTGATATTCACCTGCGGGGAATCCAGATATTTGAGGACCGAATAAAGGGTGGTCGTTTTCCCGCTGCCGGTGGGTCCCGTTACAAGGATCATCCCATGCGGCTTCTTGGCAGAAGCCCGGATCACCTGTTGCTCTGTGTCCGTGAACCCGAGTTTTTGAATGTCATGCGACTGTGCCCCGGTATCCAAAATACGCAAGCAGACTTTTTCGCCGAAACTCGACGGCAATATGGAGACGCGCATGTCCACTTCCCGGCCTTGGGTCCTCACCTTGAAACGACCGTCCTGGGGCACACGGTGTTCCGCGATATTAAGCTGGCTCATGATCTTAACGCGAGAGACGATGGCGGCGCCAAAACTCTTCTGGGGTTTTACGATCTCTTCCAGAATGCCGTCGATCCTCATACGGATCCGGACAAAACCTTCCCAAGGCTCGACGAAGATATCACTCGCACGACGACGCACCCCTTCCACGAGTATCATGTTCACAAGTTTCACGACCGGAGCCTGGTTGGCCTGCTCCATGAGGTCCGCGACTTGCGCTTGCTTATCAAGCGCCACTTCACTTTCGACACTGTTGGCAAGGCTTAGAAGATCCTCGGAACCCTCCTCCGGAACAAGTTCTTCCGAGGCTCCCGCCTCTCCCTCGTAGGACTTCTGTATGTATTCCTTGAGCTGAGAGTAAGACGCTACCGCAGCCCGAACACGTTTCCCCGTGAGGGCCTGAAGTTCATCAAGGATCTTTATGTTGGTGGGATTCGCCATCGCGACAGTCAAAGTATTTTGAAAGAGAGATACCGGCAGACACCCGTAGGCCTCAGCGCTCTTCCGTGGAATTTGCTTCAGGACTTCTTTGTCAATGATCAGCATAGCGAGTCCTGCGAGACGGTAGCCGTACTCCTGACAAAGAACAGTCACGAGTTTCTCCTCGTCGCATTTTCCGGCTTGAAGAAGGATGTCCAGGAAGTGAGGCTTCTTTGAGTTCTTGGCCTGCTCCTGGAGTGCCTGCTGCAGATCCTCGGCACTTACGACCCCCGCCCGGAGAAGGGCTTCTTTGAGATCCGGCAAAGAACTTCGCTTGGGTTCTGTCATGGTCGTCTCACCCGTCAAGGCGCCTGATTTTCCATTAAAAAATAAATCGGGAAATCTGTGCTGTCCTGATGAACCATCTGAAAAATAAATAAATTCATCAGGGCGCCTCGTGATAGATGAAATAGATCGCGTTCAAGATCTCAGAACTCCTGGCAAGAAACAGTTGCGGAATGCGCCCGGTCAATGTTCGGATTTTCTCAACAACCGCGGTGTTCACAGGATCCGCCACCGCGACATAAACCTTTTTATGGTCGCAATCGAACGCCACCGCCATGTTCTCATGGCAGAAATCCGCGCTCAGCATGCCGGACATATCGGGATTGATCGCATAGTTTTTGAGAGGGATATAAGGGACTTTGAACTGCTTGCCTAAAGCGCCGATGAGCGATTCCTCCTCCACGAATTTTTTCTCGATGAGGATCTGTCCGATCAAGCCGCCTTTTTCCTCCTGATAGGCAAGGGCCTCCTCCAGCTGAGCTTTCGACAAAAGCCCATCTTCGATCAAGATCTCCCCGATCTTTCTCTTTGTTTTTTGATCCATTTCATCCCCTGTATAATTCGCTTATCTATAAGTAACGGCACAAGTTGCAAAGAATTTTAAGTTTTTTGTCTGCCAACTGAGGCAAGCCCTCAAATGGCGTGTCAAAAAAATCGCCGGAGAGGACATTTATCACACCGGGGGACTTTCCGGCAGTGGTCCTTCCCCGTCCGAACGATCTGGGCGTGAAAATCATTATAGAGATCCCGGTTTTCCGGCAACGCCCGCGTAAAGAGCTCTCGCCAGCTTTCGTAATTTTCATGGTCCTTGGCCAATCCGTGTCTTGAAAAGATTCTTTTGGTGTAGGCATCGATCACAAACGATGTTTTATCCAAGGCATAGAGAAGGATGGAATCCGCGGTCTCAGGGCCCACCCCCTTCACGGCGAGGAGTTTTTCGCGAAGTTCGGGCATCGTCTTCCGCTTCAGCTTCGAAAGATCGCCCCGGCATTCCCGGTCCAGAAAGTCCATGAAGCATTTCAACCGGTCGGCTTTGACATTAAAATATCCAGCAGGCCGGATCAACTGCGCGAGATCTTTGATCGGAATTTTCCGGAGGGCCACAAACGAAAGCTTCCCCGCTTTCTTAAGATTTAAGATCGCTTTCTCAACATTCGTCCAGGCCGTATTCTGCGTGAGGATCGCCCCGATCATGATCTCAAAAGGCGTCTCCCCCGGCCACCAGTGCTGATGTCCGAAAGTTTTCCGCAACGCCGCATAAACCCGGCGTAGCTCTGTCGCTTTGAGCTTACGTTTTTTTTGACAGCGGATAGGTTTTGAGGATCTCATAACGAACGCCTTCCGGGAGATTGTGGCTTTGATAGAGAGCGAAATGATCCGCAGTTTTTTCAGGCATCGGCCATTGCAGAGGAACCTTTTCCAAAAGCGGTTCTAAATCCTGGCTCTTCCACTTCACGCGCCCGATCGTCAGATGCGGCAGGAACGGCCTTGCCTCAGGTTTAAACCCAAGCGTTCGGATCTCCCCTTGGATCGCTTTTTGCAAAGAAAGAAGGCGGCCCGAAGGCTCCTCGACCCCGATCCAAACAATATCCGGTCTTTTAAGACTTGGGAATCCGCCGATCCTGTTCAAACTCAGCTTGAGCGGCGAAAAAAGTGACGCTATTTTTTTTGAAGAAAGATGGATCGGTTCGAGTTCTTTTTTAGGAACGGGACCAAAAAAATGAAGCGTCAAA
>JBAXGK010000106.1:0-7217 GCA_037139435.1 Candidatus Omnitrophota bacterium
GTTTTTTGGGGGAAATAACGGGGACGTCTTTCAGGGCTCTGAGATAGGCGGCTTCGTTGCAGCCATAGAGCTTTGCTTGTTTCCTGAAATGTTCAATATTAGGAGACTTAAGGAGAACCTGGCCTGTCGCGAGGATGGCGACTTTTTTACCTTTGATGATGATCGGCGTTGCGCAATCGACGAGTCCGTTCTCGCAAGCTTCGATAATGATCTGGCCGGGACGTTTGCAGTGGCGAACAAGCTTGGCGTTACTGATCCGACATCTTTCTGCGGCGAGGGGACAGTTTCGGTGGTATTGGGTGCAGATCTTCCGCCATCCGGTGGCGATCAGGATCTCGAGCTCAGGGGCACTTAAAAAGCCGATGGTAAAACCCATGGCATCCGTAAAGCTCTGGAAAAGGGCGTGCAACTCATCCAGGTCCACCAGGTCTTTGATGGAATACTTTCCATCCACCAAATGCTTTTTAGGCCGGGATCCCAATGATTCCGGCACGCTCGCGTGACCTTGACGCCCAGTCTTCGCAGAATCCACCTTCATTTTCACCCCATCGGCTGACAGACTTCGAGGAAGAAAAACAACGATTTATTATACAATACGCGCTGTAACCTTGCGAGCTCATTAAAGGCTTTGTTCGTGCCGATAAGAGAGCGGGACACCTTATGGAAAAAATCTTCGATCAGCTCAAAGGAAATCCTTATTTAAAGAGCCTGCAGATCTCCTGGAAAGAAGGCATTCCGGCGAGCGTCATGCAGGCCTCGGTGGACGAATACCTGATCCCACTCGGACTCTTCCTCGGGGCGACGCCCATGGATATCGGCTTTCTGGTGGCAATCCCCCATCTTCTGGGTTCCCTTTCGCAATTCCTAGCGGTGAGAGCCATCGATCGAGCCGGAAGCCGTCTGCGCTTTTTAGTACGCGCCGCTTTTCTTCAGGCGCTTTTCCTGCTGCCCCTGGCGATCTTCCCTTTCCTCGTATTTCCTTCCCGGATCCTGGCGCTGATCTTCTTTGTCAGTCTGTTCCGGATCCTGGCAAATCTCATCGCCACGGTATGGGGTGGCCTCGCAAGCGATTATCTGGCCCCGGAAGAACGCGGTAAGTACTTCGGCTGGCGTTCTCGCGTCACGGGGCTGGCCGGCATGGTCACCGCGATCGTGGGCGGAATCCTGCTAAACACATTCAAGACGTTTTCCACAGCCCTTGGTTTTTGCATCCTTTTTGCAGTCACCGCCAGCGCTCGTTTTATTTCCTCCGGCCTCATGACCCACATGCAGGACGTTCCGGAGCAAAAAAATCCCGGCGATAAGTTCACATTCCTCATGTTCCTTCGCCGCACTCGACAAAGCAATTTTGCGAAATTCGTTTTTTATGTCGCAAGCATCACGTTTGCCACAACGTTGGCCGCCCCTTATTTCAGTGTTTACATGCTTAAGGACCTCCACTTCAGCTACCTGACTTATATGTTCATTCATATGGGCGCTGTGATGGCAAGTTTGGTTTCGTTCCCGATCTGGGGAAAACACGCCGACAAGATCGGCAACGCCAAGGTGCTCAAAACCACAAGCCTCCTGATCCCCCTGATCCCGGTTCTCTGGCTTTTTTCGTCCAACCTGGTGTATCTTTTTCTGATCGAGATCTTTGCCGGATTCGTGTGGGGCGGGTTCAATCTTTGCTCTTTGAACTTCATTTATGATGCCGTGAGCCCTGGAAAACGGGTGCGTTGCCTGGGCTATTTCGGGTTCATCAACGGAGTGGCCACCTTCATGGGCGCGGGACTGGGGGGCTACCTTGCGGAACGTCTCCCTACGATCCAGGGGTCACGCATTCTGACGCTTTTTGTGATCTCAGCCGCGCTGCGTTTCCTATCGCATTTCCTGCTCTCGCGTCACTTCCAGGAAGTAAGACCCGCGGCTCAAAAGATCTCCAGTGTGGAACTTTTTTTCAGCGTGGTGGGCATCCGCCCCCTTCTGGAAAAAGGACGGGAATGGGACATTCTTTCGTTTCTGAAGCGTTCTCCGTGGAAAGACTAACTTAGTACAAAGTAAATAGCACTTTGCACATAGGGCTTAGATCGCCATGGGCTATCGGCTATGGACCCTGGACCCCTTGAGTTACTTGGCAGGATTTAGTTGAACGCAATTGCTGCTCTAAACTTCCCTTAAATCCTTAGAGGCTGTAGCGGAACATTCCAGATGTCTTTGGCGTATTCGGCGATGGTGCGATCGCTGGAGAATTTCCCCGATTTTGCCACATTGAGGATGGCTTTCTCGGTCCACCTATTCTGATCCTGATAATCTTCCGAGATCCGGTCCTGGATCGCACAATAAGCATCAAAATCCGCGCAGACCATAAAGGGGTCGACCACGCTGAGATTGTGAGTCAGCGGATCAAAAATACCAGGCTCCATCGGTGAGAAGAAATTGCTCTGCATCATCTGGAAGATCTGCGCAAGTCGTGGCGAGTTCCGGACATATTGCTGCGGGTCATAGCCTTCACACTTTATTTTTAGAGCTTCCTGGGCCTTCAACCCGAACATATAAACATTCTCATCCCCCACTTCTTCGGCGATCTCGATATTGGCGCCGTCATGGGTTCCTACGGTCAAGGCCCCGTTCATCATAAATTTCATACAACCGGTCCCGGACGCTTCCGTTCCCGCCGTCGAGATCTGCTCCGAAAGATCGCTCGCCGGAAAGATCTTCTCGGCCAGAGAAACGCGGTAATTCGCAAGGAACACGACCCGGAGCTTGTCTTTACTCACCTTGTCGTGGTTGATCACATTCGCCACGTTATTGATGAACTTGATGATGAGCTTGGCAAGGAAATAGCTGGGGGCCGCTTTCCCGGAAAAAATAAACGTCCTCGGCGTGATGGAGGCGTTGGGATCCTCGCGCAACTTCAGGTATTGAGAGATCGCATAGAGAATGAAAAGGGTTTGCCGTTTGTATTCATGGATGCGCTTCACCTGAACGTCGAACATGGAATCGATATTGACCACGATCCCTGTTTCGCAATAAATGAGAGAGGCGAGCTGCTTTTTGTTTTCCAGTTTCACCTGCTGCCATTTTTTCTTAAGAAGACGGTCGCTCTTCAGGGGGATCAGCTTTTCCAGCTGATAGAGATCTTTTTCCCAGCCCTCCCCGATCGCTTCTGTAATGAGCGCGGAAAGCGGCCGGTTGGCCTTGATGAGCCACCGGCGATGCGTGATCCCGTTTGTTTTATTATTAAACTTCTCGGGAAACACCTCATAAAAATCCTTGAAGAGCTGCTCTCTCAGAAGCTTCGAATGAAGCTCGGAAACCCCATTGACGGAATGGGATCCGATGATCGCCAGAAACGCCATGCGTATTTTCTTGCCTCCCCCCTCGTCGATCAGAGACATCCGTCCTAAGCGGTCCGGATCGCCGGGATATTGGGCCACGAGTTCTTTTAAGAAACGACCGTTGATTTCGTAGACGACCTGCATGTGCCGGGGCAAAAGCTTTTCGAACACCGACACGGGCCAGCATTCGAGCGCCTCGGGCATTACGGTGTGGTTGGTGTAGGCAAAAGTCCGGGTCGTAAGATCCCAGGCCGTGTCCCAATCCACCTGTTCCTCATCCAAAAGAATGCGCATAAATTCCACGATCGCGAGGGCCGGATGGGTATCGTTCAACTGGATCGCGGCCTTTTCTGGAAAGTCCTTGAAAAGAGCGTTATCTTCCTTGAAACGGCGGATGATGTCCGCGATCGAGGCCGCGGTAAAGAAATATTCCTGCTTGAGCCTGAGTTCCCTGCCCATCGAGGTCGCATCATTGGGATAAAGAACTTTGGAGATATTTTCCGAGAACATTTTGTCGTAAACCGCGCGTTCATAATCCCCGTCATTGAAATACTGGAGATCAAATTCTTCGGAGCTTTTCGCGGACCAGAGACGGAGCGTATTGACGACATTATTCTTGTACCCAGGGACCGGGGTATCGTAAGGCATCGCGACCACATTTTGAGTATTCACCCACTCGACGCAAAGCTGCCCTTTTTTGTCATGGTACATATTGGTAGAGCCATAGAATTTAATTGTTTGAGAGTATTCCGGACGGGCAAATTCCCAGGGGTTGCCATGCTTCAACCATTCATCCGGCGATTCCACCTGATACCCATTACTGATCTTCTGATTGAAGATCCCGTAGTCATAACGGATCCCGTAGCCATGAGCCGGGATCCCGAGCGTCGCCATCGAATCCAGAAAACAAGCGGCCAAACGTCCGAGGCCCCCGTTCCCGAGCCCTGCGTCGACCTCTTCCTCACGAACTTTTTCTAAATCGAGCCCGAACTCTTCGAGAGCTTTCTGGCTTTGGTCCCAAAGCCCAAGATTTAAAATATAATTCCCCAAAAGACGGCCGATCAGAAATTCCAGAGAAAGATAATAGACGCGTTTGAGGTTCTTTTCGTGATAGTGCTGCTGCGTTTGGATCCAGCGCTCCACCAGACGATCCCGAAGGGACATCCCGAGCGCCATAAAATTATCGTGAGAGGTTGCTGTGAAGCGGTCCTTGGCAAGCCCGTATTGAAGGCTGGCGCTAAAAGAGGCCTTGAGGCCGTCTTTGGTCATATCCATGTGCTCGGAATGCCAAAGCGCCTGGTTCTCTTTTTTTGGAATTGTCTTCTTTTTCACAACTGGCATTTTTTCTCCCCCCCAAAAAATCATGTTCCATACTTGTAAGTGGATAGTGTAACAAACAACCCGCCACACTCCAAGCCCGGTTTTAGTGGCGGAATTTCTCACAGCTCCTTCGGCACCGTTCGTTTTTCCCCCGCGTGGAAAAACTCACTCGCGCCTCCGTCCTTGTCTTTTATTCATTTCCATGATGGCGACAAGGACAGCCCCAATCTCAGCTGCGCATCGATTGATCGGGGATAGGGACCGGTCTCGCTCGACGGGCAGGACTGGGACCGAGGCAGCGTTCGCAGCCCTTTGGAGCTCGGTGCCGCCTTCTTTCAATGGCGGATCCAAAGGGCGAGAGCCGCACGCGGTCGTTTATCGCCGGAAGAAACGAACCGCGGGTGACGAGGCCCAGTCCTGCCCGTCCAAGTCTTTGTTTTCGTTTCATTAATGTCGACTTGGACTGTCATGATTACCCCTTATTTTCTGAATACGGAGAATCATGGCGTCACCATGCCCGCTTGACTTCCAGAGCGTGCTTTAGGATCTGTAAGAAATTCCTTTGGGTGGGCTATTCAAAATTTTTGGATAACTGGCAGTCTGGCGTGCGATTCAGATGGGGGGTCTGTTAAGCTTTGAAGTCGAACAAGTGGGCCTGCCAGGGCTGGAGGTCCACATAAAATCCATTCTTGGAAAGTTCTTCTCCGGTTCGTTCGTAGACTTTATGGGTCAGCGCATCCCGGAACTGGATAAAGTATTTCCGGCTCAGGAATTCCGGAAGCAAGACAGAAGCTTGCGCGCGGATCATGGAATAATTAACGACGATCAGTTTCCAATCCTGTCCGCAGCCCCAAAGATACACAAGGATCGCACTGTGGGTCTCGTTCTTCTCCCACGCCGGCCGCGTCGCCAGGAGCGTCCATTCCCCTTCATGCGTCGTGGGACTTTTGATATACCGTAAGAGCCGGCGATAGATCATAGCGGTCACGGGATCCGCGGGTTCCTCAGGCTCGCGGCGCAGGTGAATGGGCGTACGTATCCTCCTCCCTTCAAGCTGTCCGTCATAAAAGAAGCGGAGTCCGGGAGCTGTCGCGGCGATGATCCCTGCGGCCCGGGATTTTTGTTTTCCAAAAGTCACGGTCGCCCGTTCCTCGTCATGGTTTTCGATAAAGCGAAGACATTTATCGCGATAGGTCGGCTCCGCATTCAAATGCTCACCCACCGAGATCGCGGAATCACAGAACATCCGGTCGTAAAGACGTTTGTCGTAGGTGAAATCAAAACCTAGCTGCTGGAGCGGCCAATCCATGTCCCAGTAAACTTCCGCGATAAAAATGAAGTCCGGCGCGATCTTTTTCACTTCAGGGATGACTTCCTCCCAAAATTCCGTGTACGGCCGCACGTCCGTAATATGCTCGCCCCAAACTTTTTGAAAAACATCGTTCATCGCGAGCATCGCCATATCGCAGCGCACACCATCGGCGACTTTCGCGAGTTTGAGAAGTTCTGTGAGCCAGGCTTCGCGCGCCTTGGGAGACCAAAAGTTTATCTGCGCGGTATCGATCCAGGGCGCGAAATAAGGGTCTCGACCGTGCGCGATCTTTTTACCGTCGGCGGTGATAAAAGACCATTCCGGATGAGCGCGCAAGGTTTCCGGACGGCAAGACACGAAGAGTTCCGGACGCTCCAAGGTCCAGGGATGATCGAAGGCAAGATGGTTGGGGACAAAATCAAGAATAAGTCCAAGCCCCAGGCCCTTCAGTTTCATCTTCAGCTGCAACAGTTCCTCGGGTTTACCGAGATAGGGATCCAACTCATAACCAAAAATAGCATACGGAGAGCCCGTAACATCTTCCCGCTTCCAGTCCGGGAGGATCAGATCATAGGCGCGGCAAAGACCGGGTTCCTTGACGGCATGAGCGGCCGATCCGGGGCTGTGGGCCCAAACCCCCATGAGCCAGAGATAATCGAACCCTTGTTCCGCAAACGACTTCCATTCCGAATCCGGAACGGTCATGAGCGTCAGAGGGCGTCCATATTTCTTGGACATTCGAGAGATGAAAAAGAAGGCGTTCAGTTCAAGCAGCTCGAGATGTTTTCTCATAACCCTTCCTATTGTATGAATGGTATTAAGCCTTACATCTACGATTATCGGTTCTTGGAAGGGTTTCCTTGAAGCTAGACCGAAGACTGAAGACCACAGACCGCAGCTAAAAACTTCTTCCGCCCGTAATCTGTAGTCTGAAGTCTGTAGTCTGATTTAGGCTTTTTCTTTCACGGTCACTTCAAATAAAGTGCCACGAACCCCGGTGAGGGCGGTCGGGCTCTTGACTTCGAATCTGGAATTTCCTTTGAGAGATTCCACCTTCACGAGGATCTTTCCGATCGCAAGGTCCAGAAGAGTGTTCATATCCCCCGTCGCAGGATCGGTCTCAGCTTTTGCAATTCTAAAAAGACTGCCTTCTTTGACCTCCACACGCCCGACCTTCCCGCCATCCAGGATCACTTCCACCGACCCTTCAGACGCGGTTTTCACTTCATCCCCCGGCAAGATCACCATCCCGTCCTGCGCCGGCA
>JBAXGK010000107.1:0-7202 GCA_037139435.1 Candidatus Omnitrophota bacterium
TTGTGGCGATGGACTCGGTCCCCCACACGCTTCATGGCCACCCTCCTGGTGATCGTTGCAATCTTTTCCGGCATGACCTATACTCGAAACAAAGTATGGGAGAGTCATCTCACCTTGTGGCAGGACGCGATGAAGAAATCCCCCGGCAAGGATCGCCCTTTCTGCAAGCTAGGCGAAATCTACTCCCAAGAGTTGAATGATGACAAAACCGCGCTCCTGTTTTTCAACAAAGCATTAAAAACAGGGCGTTTCTCAATTCCCCTTCTCGCGAATACGTCTATTTGCTATTTTCGTTTAGGATATCCCAAGGAAGGAGCCTTTTACGAAAAATGGGCTGCCGCTTCCAAAAGGTCCGAAGTCCCCCAGGAGCGAGATCTTCTTTTTTTCAATCAAGCTGTTACTTTAAGAAATGAGAAGAAAATCCCTGAGGCCATCCAGACCCTAAAAAAAGCGATTCAGATCAATCCCAGAAACTCTCTTTTGCTTTTCAGTCTTGCAGTACTCTACCGCGAATCAGGACAAGTGGACGCAGCAATCGAACTTTACCAAAAAGCAATTGATGCAGCGCCCTCGGCAAGAGATGGATACTTCGCCTTAGCTTCTTTGTACGATAAAAAGGGAGAGACCGAGAAGGCAATCGCGATATTGGTCGAGTATCTAAAATTTAAAAAACAGCATGCCCCGTTATTTGGGGATTAACGGATTCTAAAAGTCGGAGAACGACTAGCGGGAAGGCAGGCTAAAAAAGCTCTCCCTGCACCGAAACAGGAAGTTCGTCCTTACTTTTCAACCCACTAATTCCAAGCCCCAACAACCGGATGGGTTTTCTTCCGGCAAGGGTTTTCTTCTTTAAAAGATCGCAGGCCATCTCGTAAAGAGCGTGCCAATCCTGGGGCGGCGCGACCAGGGTCCTCGAACGCGTGATCTGCTCAAAATCATGGTACTTCACCTTAAGCACGACGGTCCGTCCCGTCCTGCCTTCCTGCTTGAGATCATAAAAAACATGTTCCGAAAGTTGGGCGAGTTTTCGCTTAAGCCACGGCAGGTCCGTCATATCTTTTCCGAATGTTTCTTCGGCACTCAGCTGAGTGCGCTCCCAGTGAGGGTTTACTTCCCGGTTTTCCTCGCCGCGCGCCTTGTGGAAAAGCTCAAGTCCCCACTTCCCCAATTTCGCGCAAAGGTCCTGCGGTTTTACGCCCCAGATATCCCCGCAAGTATTGAGCGTCATCCCGTGAAGAATCTCTTCGGTGCGTGGGCCAACACCCGGGATCTTGCGGACCGGAAGGTCTTTTAAAAATTCCAGAACTTTGTCCGGGATAACCACGGTCAGGCCATCCGGCTTTTCCATGTCCGAGGCGATCTTTGCGAGAAACATGCTAGGCGCCACACCAGCCGACGCGGTAAGCTTCGTCACGGCAAAGATATGCTGTTTGATAAGCGCCGCGAGCTTCACGGGATCCTCAAAATGAAGTTTGTTCTCGGTCACATCCAGATACGCTTCATCGAGCGATACTTGTTCGACTAAAGGTGTGTAGGTGTGAAAGATCGCCATGATGGATTTGGAAGCGGCGCTGTATTTTTCAAAATCGGGGGTGAGGAAAATACCTTGAGGGCAAAGACGTTTGGCTTGCGCCGTCGGCATACCGGAGTGAATGCCAAACTTCCGGGCTTCATAAGAACAGGTGCTCACAACGCTGCGGCTATTCGGATTCCCGCCCACGATCACGGGCTTGCCTTTGAGATCCGGATTGTCGCGTTGCTCCACGGCCGCAAAGAACGCGTCCATGTCGAGATGGATGAACTTCTTAGGCCAAATCATAAGGGGCGCAACGCTCAACGGTCAACGCACAACGTAAAAAATCAAAACGAATTCGTTGCGCGTTGTGCGTTGCGCGTCGAACCAAGAAAAAATCAGAGGGAAGCAATAATGGAATGCAAATCAACGAGCTTGGTCTCACCGGTTTGGCGGCTCTTGAGTTCCACCTTACCTTCTTTGAGACTGCGCTCGCCAATAACGATCTGGGTAGGAATACCGACCAGATCCGCGTCATTGAATTTCACGCCGACACGTTCGTCCCGATCGTCAAAGAGAACATCTTTTCCGGCCTGGGTCAATTCCTCATAGATCTTTTCGGCGGCAGCGCGGACTTTCTCATCGGAATGATTCACGGTGATGATCACCACCGCAAACGGCGCGATGGCCTCAGGCCACTTGATGCCTTTCAAATCGTGATGCTGTTCGATCGTGGCGGCGAGGATACGGTTCACGCCGATCCCGTAGCAACCCATGATCGCGGGTTTGCGTTCCCCTTTTTCATCCAGAAAATGAGCCCCGATGGATTCCGAGTACCGGGTCCCGAGTTTAAAGATATGACCGATCTCCATACTGGTCGTAAGAGCCAGTTTGCTTTTGCCGTCCGGCGCGAGGTCGCCGTCCTTTACGAAACGAATGTCACCCGTAGCGGTAGCCGTAAAGTCACGGCCGATCGTCACGCCTTTGATATGTTTGTCTTTTTGATTGGCCCCCGTCACCGCATCCGCGATCCCAAGAATGTCCCAATCCGCGTAAGCGGGGATCTTCAGGCCTACAGGCCCCGCGAAACCGACCGGCGCGCCCGTCGCTTCCAGGATCTCGTGCCCATCCGCCTGGCGAAGCTCGTTCGCTCCAATGAGCTTCTTAAGCTTGCCTTCATTGACTTCGCTGTCGCCTGTCACAAGCGCTGCGACCGGTTTCCCGTCCGCCATAAAAATAAGCGTCTTGATCATGTGCGAAGGCTGGACCTTGTAACGGTGAGTGATCTCTTCGATCGTGCGAAGGTTCGGGGTATCAAAGATCTCGGGACTTGCGATCGTCGGCTCCGGGGTCTTCAAATGAGGATTCCCGCGCGTCGCAATGTCCTGGCTCGCGAGATAACCGTCCTCTGAGCTCGCGACGCGGTCTTCTCCGTACGGGCAGATCACCATGAATTCTTGGCTCATCTTGCCGCCCATCATCCCTGTGTCCGCGTTCACTACCTGAAATTTCAATCCGCAACGCGTAAAGATCCGGTGATACGCGTCGAACATTTTTTGATAGTTCGCATCCAAACCTTTTTCGTCCGTATCAAAACTATAGGCATCCTTCATGATAAATTCCTTGGTGCGGATCACACCGAAACGCGGGCGGGCCTCGTCACGGAACTTGGTCTGGATCTGAAAAAGATTGAGAGGAAGGTCGCGGAAGGATTTGAGGCTGGAGCCAACAAGGTCGGTAATGATCTCTTCGTGCGTGGGACCCAGGACGAACTCATGCCCCGCACGGTTCTTGAAAGCAATCTTGTCATCCCCAAGCGTTTCATAGCGTCCGGATTTTTTCCAGATCTCGGCCGGATGGAGCGCGGGCATCAGGACTTCGGAAGCCCCGGCACAGTTCATTTCCTCACGGATGATCCCGATGATCTTGAGAAGCACGCGAAAACCAAGCGGAAGGTAGCTATAAACCCCGGAGGAAAGCTGGCGGATAAGACCAGCGCGGAGCGCGAGCTGATGGCTAATGGCCTCGGCATCTTTGGGAACATTTCGAAGACTGGGGATCAGGGTTTGGGTCCAGCGCATTTGAGTCGTGCCTCGTGTGTGGTATGTCGCTGCCATCCCCGAATGATTCTGTCGGGGATCCAGGCTCCTGGATTCCTGCCTTCGCAGGAATGACAAAAAGTGTCGCTTTTGATTTATTTTAAATGGAAAAGATTTTTCAGTTTGTCGAGAATTGAAAGATTGACGACATCATTATAAAGGACGAACACCATAAGCGCCATAAGCAGAAAAAATCCGCCCGTGGTGATCCTCTCCTGCCATATCGGGCTGATGCGCTTGCGCGTCACTAACTCGATCAGAAGAAATACCAGATGCCCCCCGTCAAGCGCCGGCAAAGGAAAAAGATTGATCACCGCAAGGGAGACACTCAAGATCGCCAAGAGCTGCAGAAGCGCGGCGATCCCCGCCTTGGCGGCCTGCCCGCTGATCTGAATGATACCCAGCGGCCCCATCAGATTTTTGGAGGATATTTGTCCCGTGATCAGATAAAAAAGAGCTTTATGCGTCAGGACCGTGTGAAAAACCTCAAGATCCCAGGCCTTTCTTAAAGACGTCAGAGGGCCATAGCGCTCGGACACGTACGTCGCAGGATCCGGCTTGATGCCGACGCGCCGCATCTGAATTTTTTTTCCAAAAAGATCTTTCGCCTCTTCCACCTTGGGCTTGACCTGGATGATCAGAAATTCCGGCTGCGCGTTTTCAATCGGACGTTCGACGTCCAATTTGATCATTGCGCCCGGCGCCTCATCGAACCTGTCAAGAATGTCTTTCCAGTTCCCAACCGCCTTATTATCCACCTTAAGGATCTTATCCTTCACTTTAAGAAGACTGGCCTCGGCAGGATATCCTTTCACAAAACTGCCGACCACGGTTCCCGGCATGGGCCGCCCAATCATGAAAACGGCCCAAAAAACAACGAATGCCAACAGATAGTTCATGGCAACGCCAGACACGATGATGAACATTCTCCCCCACACGGACGCTGCAAGAAAATCCCCAGGCTTCGGCCCTTCCGGTCCCACCTTGGACGCCTCTTCTCCAGCAGGACTCACAAAACCGCCCAGAGGGAGAAGTGAAATGGAAAACCGAGTCTCACCGGACTGCCAGTGGATCAGTTCCGGCCCGAACCCGATCGAGAATTTCTCGACACGGACTTTGGAGAAGCGACATGCTATAAAGTGGCCGAACTCATGAACAATAATGAGTATGCCGAAAACGATCAGGGCCGGTAAAATAGAGATCAGGGAATTCATATTCACCCCGTTAGAGATAGGAAGCGCTTGCAGCGCTTCCGTCGTTTCTAGAAATAATGTTCATGATCTTCTCCTTTTTTCCAAGAATACTTTTTTGAATGCGCCCGCAACCATCTCTAACTGGGCAAGGCTTCCTCAGCAGTTTCCCGGGCCCAGGCATCCGCCGCGAAGATATCAGCCAGGACCGGTTTATAAATAATGCGATGCGCACGCAGGGTCTTTTCGATGATCTTCGGGATCCCGAGAAACCCAATTCGTCCCCCAAGGAACGCTTCCACGGCGATCTCATTGGCCGCATTCAAAACAGACGGCATCGTCCCGCCGATCTTGCTTGCGGTGTAACCCAAATCCAGGCACGGGAAACGTTTCCGGTCCGGTTTCTCGAAATGGAGCGCCGTCAGATGCGCCAGGTCCAGATGAGGCAAATGATCGGGGAGCCGGTCGGGATAGCTCAAAGCGTATTGGATCGGAAGCCGCATATCGGTCACGCCAAGATGCGCAAAATGTGAACCGTCCACAAACTCCACAAGCGCGTGCACGATCGCCTCCGGATGGACCAGGACATCGATCTTTGAGGCCGGCACGCGGAAAAGATTCGCGGCCTCGATCACCTCAAGCCCCTTGTTCATCATGGTCGCGGAATCGATCGTGATCTTGGGACCCATTTTCCATTTCGGATGATTGAGCGCCTGGGCCGGGGTGATCTTCGAAAGCGATCCCTTTTTATTCCGGAAAGGTCCTCCCGAAGACGTAATGATAAGTTTTTTCACAAAAGACGGATCCTGTTTTTCAAGGCATTGCCATAGAGCAGAATGTTCACTGTCGATCGGAAGGACCGCGACCTTGGCTTTTTCGGCCGCCTCCAGAAGAAGTTTCCCCGCCATCACCAGCGGCTCTTTATTTGCGATCGCTACGGTCTTTTTTGCGTGGACAGCGGCAAAGATAGGTTTGAGGCCCACGGCCCCCACCATGGCGCAGATCACTTCCTGAACACCGGCGAGCGTCGCAACCTCCGCAAGTCCTTCGTCCCCCGTCAACACGCGGATCCCGAGACGCTTGAACTTTGGTGTGGCTTCGTGGGCCTTCTGGGGATCATAGATGCAGACCACTTGGGGACGGAATTCCACGGCTTGCTCGTAAAGCTTCTCGATATTTTTTTTAACCGCGAGGGCTTTTACGGAAAATCTTTCGGGATGGATGCGGACCACGCGAAGGGTATTCTCCCCCACCGAACCCGTGGAGCCGAGGATCGAAAGCTGCTTCACCCCGTTAGATCTCCCGCATTTTTGACGCCCTTGAGAAAACAATTTCGATTCTCCGTTCACGAATGGTTGCTATGCTGATTGTCAGAGAGTTAGAGATCTAACGGGGTTCATAATCTTTCAAGACCCAGGACCATGGTCAGGTAAAAATAAACAACGGGGATGGTAAAAAGAAGACTGTCCATCACATCCAGCATGCCGCCGAGCCCCGGGATATTCCCGGAATCTTTGACGCCTGCGTCACGCTTGATCAAACTTTCCGCGAGATCGCCTAAAAGCGCCAAGGCCCCGACCGCAGCCCCAAGGATAAGAAGATGGATGGAAGAAACGTGCAGATAAAAAACAGAGCCGACCGAAAGAGCGATCGTCGCGAACATCTGGCCGATGGCGCCTTCGATGGATTTCTTGGGACTGACGTGTTCAAGCAGCTTGGTTTTCCCGAATTTCTTGCCGACGAAATACGCGGCCATGTCCCCACCCTTCACGATCAGGATCGTATAAGCCACCCAGGCCGCCCCGTCGGGCAAAAGCTTGATCTTGATGAGATAAGAAAAGAACCACGCCACATAGATGATCCCAAAAACGCTGACCGAAACACTGGTGATGGTCTTGTCCGGGGACTTGCGGTTGAAAAGAAAAACAAAAAGCGCCACGATCACCATGAGAAGGTTCGTGGGCTGAAGTGAAAAATAAGCGGAAGCCGGCAAAAGCGCGCCGAACGCGAGGCCGAACCCGCGGTGAACGAGCAGGCCTTTCTGCTCCGCCAGGGAAAAGAACTCCCAGAGCCCAAGCAAGATGAACGCTTCGACGAGAAGAAAAAAGCACCAGTGCGGCAGAAAAAAGATCACCGCGACCGCTACCGGAATAAGAACGGCCGACGTCAAAACCCGTTTCACGAGCTGGTTCATGTTTTTTCTCCGTTCGCAAGGCCCGCCCCGTTAGAGGCATTGGAAGATCTTAAAGCGGGATCATTTTATCGATGATAAAACAAAGAGTTTCTGCCGATTGTCATCGTTTTAATCATTCAAGCCTCTAACGGGGCAAGGAGGAATTTCAAATGAAGACTTTTGAACTGCAAGCCAAGCAACGCACCCCGGACGGGACCAGTAAAGCG
>JBAXGK010000108.1:0-7106 GCA_037139435.1 Candidatus Omnitrophota bacterium
CGTCCTCCGAGGCGATCATTAATGAAACCTCGACAAGCGAAAGCGCGATCGGCTACGATGGCCTCGGTTACGTGTCTGCGAAGGTCAAGACCCTCGCGGTCGCGAAGAAAAGCGGAGATACCTTCGTTCCGCCTTCTAAAGAGACTGCGATGAATAGGACCTATCCGATCTGGCGTTTTCTCTACATGTACACGGCATTCAAACCCAGGGGAGACATCAAAGCGTTCATCGATTTTGCCATGAGTGAAAAGGGGCAGAAGATCGTCGAAGACATGGGGTTTGTGCCGCTGGGTGAGAAGTAAAATTACCAGGGACAGGTCTGCTTCGCCTTCCCAGACCTGTCCCTGAAGAATTTGATAAGGAATCAAATCTTTTGAAAAAAATCCGCGAAGCGATTATTGAGAAGACCATTCTCCTGAATGGCTTTGCGTGTATTCTCTTTGTCATCCTGATCTTTGTTTTTCTCGCCAAAGACGGGCTTACGCTTTTTAAGACCATCTCGATCCAGGATTTTCTTTTCGGGCAGATCTGGAGCCCGCTCAACGAACCTCCCCAGTTCGGGATCCTGCCGCTTTTCCTCGGCTCCCTGTTCGTGACGCTCGGGGCGACTGTCATTGCGGTGCCTCTCGGCATGGCCTGCGCGATCTTCATCGGTGAGATCGCGCCTCGCTGGATGCGCGAGATCTTGAAGGCCGGCGTGGAACTTCTGGCTGCCATCCCAAGCATTGTGATCGGTTTTATCGGGATGGCCCTGCTTGGACCGGTCGTCAAACAAATATTCCACTTGCCGACAGGGCTGACCGCGGTGACAGGGTCCATCGCGCTGGCTTTCATGGCCATCCCCACCATGGTAAGCATTATGGAAGACGCCATCACCTCCGTGCCGCGGATCTATAAGGAAGGATCCCTGGCGCTTGGCGCGACGCATTGGCAGACCATTTACCGTGTCATTATTCCCGCGGCATCTTCCGGGATCGTGGCGGCCATCATGCTTGGGATTGGACGCGTCATTGGCGAAACCATGGCTGTCATGATGCTCACCGGAAATGCCTCGGTCATGCCTCAGACGATCCTGGCGCCTGTCCGAACATTGACAGCTACCATTGCCGCCGAAATGGGTGAGACGGTTCGCGGCAGCGAACATTATTTCTCACTTTTTGCCATTGGGCTGGTGCTTTTCGGGATCACGTTTCTTATCAATTTTCTTGCCGATATGGCGCGCCACAGAAAGATCAAATGAAGATCAAGCCTCAGACAAAGCAAAAGATCGCTTTTACGTTGTTAGGGCTTGCCGCTGTGGCGGTAATCGTTCCAGTGATCCTCGTTCTGGCAATCCTTGTTCAAAGAGGGCTCCCCGCGATCAGCTGGCAATTTTTGACAGAGATGCCAAAGATGGGGATGCGGGCCGGCGGCATTTTCCCCGCGATCATGGGAACATTATGTCTTGTGGTTTGTGCGATCAGCGTTGCCCTGCCGCTTGGGGTTCTCACGGCGATCTATCTTGTGGAGTATGCCAAGAAGAACTGGTGGACGCGGATGATCGAGATCGCCATCGTGAACCTGGCGGGCGTCCCGTCGGTAGTTTACGGTCTTTTCGGTTTGGGTCTTTTCGTGATCTTTTTTCAGTTCGGGTCTTCGATCATTGCGGGCGCGCTTACACTCGCGATTATGGAGCTGCCCGTGATCATCACTTCGTCGAAAGAAGCTCTCATGAGTGTTCCGCGTTCTTTCCGGGAAGCGAGCCTCGCTTTGGGAGTCAGTAAATGGGAAACGATCCGATGCGTGGTGCTTCCGAATGCCCTTCCCGGCATTCTGACAGGGTCGATATTGGGTGTTAGCCGGACGGCCGGTGAAACAGCTCCGATCCTTTTTACCGTGGCAGCATTTTATTTGCCCAGGTTGCCCCATTCAATCTTCGATCAATGCATGGCGCTGCCTTATCACCTTTATGTGCTTTCAACCCAAGTTCCCAACGTGAAGCCGGCGCTCCAATACGGAACAGCCCTGGTGCTCGTGGGCATGGTGTTTTCGCTTAATTTTGTGGCGATCCTTGTTCGTTCTCATATCCGGAGTAAAAAACAATGGTAGACCCCATTCCGGAAAAAATCGTTGTCAAAGATCTGACTATTGATTATGGGGGCGTCCCAGCCCTGAAGGATGTGAACTTTTCCGTGAAGGACAAGGAGATCCTCGGCGTGATTGGTCCGGCGAACAGCGGGAAGACCTCGTTTTTACGCGCCTTGAACCGGCTAAATGATCTGGACCTTGCCTGCAGGATGAGCGGGTCGATCCTTTTAAATGGCAAAGACATCAACCGGGAGATGGATGCCGAAGAGGTTCGGAAAAAAGTGACCATGGTGTTTGCGCTTCCGATACCGCTTCCGATGTCGATTTTTGACAATGTTGCTTATGGTCCAAGACGCCACGGCGTAAAAGACAAGAAAAGACTCGAAGAGATCGTGGAAAAGAGTCTCAAGTCGGCATTTCTCTGGGAAGAAGTGAAAGACCGGCTCTCGTCTTCCGGGATGAAACTTTCGGGGGGGCAGCAGCAGCGCCTTTGTATCGCAAGGACGCTCGCCGTAGAACCGGAAGTGATCCTTTATGACGAACCGTGCTCCGGGCTGGATCCTATTTCTACGGCGAAGGTGGAAGAAGCCATGAGAGAGTTGAAATCCCGCTATACACAAATTCTCGTGACGAACAATGTGAAGCAGGCTGCGCGTGTGGGGGACAGGGTGGCGTTCTTTTTGATGGGAGAGCTTGTGGAGTTCGATGAGGCTCAGAAACTTTTTACGGCTCCGCGCGACAAACGCACCAACGATTATCTCACCGGCCGGTTCGGATAAAATTATGCATAAGATTGAAACGAAAAATCTCGACCTGTTCTACGGATCATTCCAAGCGCTGATCGATGTGAATCTTGCGATCGAGGAAAAAATGATCACGGCGCTGATCGGGCCTTCGGGATGCGGAAAGTCAACCCTGCTCCGGACTTTCAACCGTATGAATGACCTGATCGACGGAGTGAGGATCGACGGTCAAGTCCTGATCGACGGAAAGAATATCTATGGAACCAGAACGGATCTTGTGGAGCTGCGTAAAAAGGTCGGGATGGTATTCCAACGGCCCAATCCCTTCCCCCTTTCTATTTTTGATAATATCGCCTATGGTCCGCGGACCCATGGGCTGAGTGATAAGGGGCAACTTCAGGAGATCGTGGAACAGTCGCTCACGCATGTGCAGCTCTGGGATGTTCTGAAGGATCGGCTGGACAATTCCGCGCTGAATCTTTCGCTTGAGCAGCAGCAGCGGCTTTGTATCGCCCGGCTTATGGCGGTCACGCCGGATGTCGTGCTCATGGACGAGCCTTGTTCGGCGCTGGATCCTGTGGCGACCCAGAGGATCGAAGAACTGATGTCCGAATTGAAGAAGCAATATACGATCCTGATCGTGACGCATAACATGCAGCAGGCAGCCCGCGTTTCAGCGCGCACAGGATTTATGCTTCTCGGAAAGCTTGTCGAGTACGGAGAGACCAAACAGATCTTTACGAATCCAAGTGAAAAACAAACCGAAGAATACATCACCGGAAGATATGGATAACAGGAAGGAATAACCTATGGAAAGACATTTTGCGGAAGAACTTCAGAAATTAAAACAAAAATTGTTTCAAATGGGACTGTTGGTCGAGGGTGCCATCGAAAAATCTTTTGAGGCCCTGACTGAGCGCTCGGAGGATCGAGTGAAGGCGGTCTTGGAGGACGAAAAGATCATCAACTCACTTGAGATCGAGATCGATGAAACTGGGCACACGCTTCTTGCCCTGGTTCAGCCGATGGCCCGCGATCTTCGCCTCATTACCATGATCCTCAAGATCAATACCGATCTGGAGCGTATGGGGGATCACGCGGTCAATATCGCTGAGAAAAGCCAATATCTGATCAGCCAGTCGCCACTCAAATTGGACTTTCCCCTGGAACCGATGGCCGAAGCTGTGAAGAAAATGGTTCGCGATGCCTTGGATTGCTTCATGAATGAGAATGTGGATCTTGCCCGGAAGGTGCTCGAAAGTGACGACAAGATCGATGACTATAACGACAAGCTCTATCTCGATATGGTAGCGCTTATGGAAAAGGATTCGCAAACGGTTCGCCGGGCGTTGAGCGTTGTTATGATCGGCCGCAATCTCGAGCGTATTGCCGACCTCTCCAACAACATTGCTGAAGATACGATCTATCTCAAGCAGGGGAAAGAAGTCCGCCATCACTTCGAATCGACATAGACGGCACCTCATCAGAATATGATAGAATATCGCTGAAACCTTATGGCAAACGAGACCATCCTCATTATTGAAGACGATAAGAATATTATTGAGCTTGTGAAATACAACCTCGAAGAGGAAGGTTTTCGCGTCCGCACCGCCACCAAAGGCAACACCGGTCTTGAGATGGCGCTTAAAGAAAGACCGGCGCTTGTGATCCTCGACCTCATGCTTCCTGAGATGAATGGCCTCGAGATTTGCAAGATCCTCAGGCAGAACGAAAAAACGCGCCTGACCCCCATTGTCATGCTCACAGCCAAGGGCTCCGAATCCGATAAGGTCGTCGGTCTTGAGCTTGGAGCGGATGACTACGTCACCAAACCTTTCAGCCCCCGGGAGCTGATGGCTCGGATCAAGTCGGTGCTGAGGCGCTTCCGCGAAAAACCCGTGGAAGAAATTTTAAGAGCGGGAACCATCGAGCTCGATACGAAGAAACATGAGCTTCGTGTGAAGGGGAAAGCTATGGAGATCACAGCAAAAGAATTCGAGCTTCTTAGCGTGCTCATGAATTCCAAGGGGAGGGTGCTTACCCGTGAGACTCTTTTATCGAAGGTCTGGGGTTATGAGGATTTTGTGAATATTGAGACGCGGACCGTGGATATGCATATCGGACAGTTGCGGAAAAAGATGGGAAAGGAAGCCGAGCGGCTCGTCACAGTTCCAAGTGTCGGCTACCGCTTCGACGGAGAATAAAATGGGATTTCCAAAGATCGGTTTTGCCAAACGCCTTCTCGCGCTGTATAGCATTATATTTATCCTCGTTTTGTTTGTCAGCGACTGGACGCTTTCCCATTTTCTCCAGAAACGCGATCTTTTGCAGCTCCAGAGCTCTTTGACCCGGCAATCCGTCTTTATTCGCGAGATGGCAATCCCTCTTTTGAATGATCACCAGCGTCTCCAGGAGCAGATAAAAAAAACTGTCCCGGAAACGGATGTCCGAATTACGATTATCGATCCCCAGGGAGTAGTACTCGCTGATTCGAGTGAAAGCATGGAACAACTTCCTCAAATGGACAATCACGGAACCCGGCCTGAGGTCTCGGCCGCGTTGAGGAAAGAAACGGGTATGAGTATCCGCTATAGCATGACTCTCAAAACCCGGATGCTTTATATCGCTATTCCTATTTTGGATCATGAGAAAATCCTCGGAGTTGTGCGCACCGCGATGCCGATTACCCATGTGGATGATCTCCTGGACTCCGTTCGACGGCTTGTTATGCTTACAGCAGTCTTTGGCATCCTGATTGTCTTGATCGCAGGTATCCTTTTCAGTCATCATCTTACAAAGCGTATTCTCCGCATCACTTCCGTAGCCGAACGCTACGCCCGGGAGGACTGGTCTGAGAAAATATTGATGGATGGCCGTGACGAGCTCAAAATGCTCGCCGACACCATGAACCAAATGGCCTTGGCGCTTCGTTCGAGAATCGAAGACCTTGAAAGTGAGAAAGGCAAGCTCTCTGTCATTTTGATCAACATGAACGAAGGGGTGATCGCCATTAGCCGGCGCAAAGAATGCGTTATGGCTAATCCTGCAGCGGAAAAAATCTTTGGATCTACCGCTGCCGGTACGAAAGGGAAAAGTCTGATCGAGATGACGCGCCATCCCCAGATCGAAAGGATCGTGGACCGTGCCTTCGAGGAGCAGAAAAACATTTCGGAAGAAATCCAGATCTCAGGGAAGACAAAAAAGACGCTTCGCGTGAGCGTGATCGTCCTGGGAACTCATGCGCGTGAGATCAGCGGCATCCTGGTTTTTCACGATATGACGGAACTCCGTCGGCTTGAGAATGTCCGGAAAGAATTTGTTGCCAATGTTTCACACGAACTTCGCACACCCCTTACTTCAATCAAGGGATTCATTGAAACTTTGCTGGGGGGCGCCCTAAAGGATCCATCGACGAGCGAAAAATTCCTTAAGATCGTTTCGGAGGAGACGGATCGATTGGGACGGCTGGTGGAAGAAATTCTGATGCTGGGTGAGATCGAACGGGGCGCAGCCCTTCTTAAGAAAGAAAGGATCGATCTGTCTGCTGAACTGCCGGCGATTCTGGAGCGGTTCAAGACTCAGATCCAAGAAAAAAAGATCGTTGTCGAGAACCGTATTACGGGGAAGTCTCTCCAACTGTCCGGGAGCAAGGACAAAATCCATCAGGTTTTCGTCAACCTTATTGATAATGCGATCAAATTCAATAAGCCAGAAGGAAAGATCGTTCTGTCCGCAGATCAAAATCCTGAAGGTATGACGATCACGATCGAAGATGCGGGGGTTGGTATTCCGGAAGAGGACCAAGGCCGTATTTTTGAGCGATTCTTTCGTGTGGATAAAGCGCGTTCCCAGGAGCTAGGAGGAACGGGGCTGGGTTTAGCCATCGTTAAACACATCATGGAAGCCCACGGTGGCTATGTTACCTGCCAAAGCACCTTTGGCAAAGGTTCTCGCTTCTCAGTCTTTTTCCCCGCCTGATTATTATTAATTTACGGAAAATCCTTCGAAGCCCAAGAAAAATCCATCATAAAAACTAGCGGTTCATTTTGCAGCTAGCCCCCAGGGCCATCAAATTTTACAGAAATTTTACACGTTCCTCACGTATTCATCATTTGATGGCGCTAGACTTTTCCTAGAGATGTGAAAGATGGATCACCTATGAGGAAAAGGCTATGAAGACAATTTTTAAAATGGTCGCCGGGGCAATTAAAGATTTTTTTGACCGAATCGCCAGACGCGAAGCCGATAGGGTCTTTCGGTTATTAGGTAGGGTGCTCAAGTAAAGTGTTCAGGGAA
>JBAXGK010000109.1:0-7079 GCA_037139435.1 Candidatus Omnitrophota bacterium
GCCCCGAACGCCTTTCCGGAAGACAAAGTGCCGCAGCCGCCAGTCTCCGCCGCCAAAGAGTCCCAGTCCGGTCTGGACAAAATGATCTTCCTCGATCTCCGCGACATCAATGTCATCGATGTTTTTAAATTTATTGCGGTTCAGGGCGGGCTCAATGTGGTGACGAGCCGGAACGTTCAGGGACGATCGACCCTGCTTCTAAAAAATGTGAAGATCAAGGATGCTTTGGATATTCTGGTGATTTCCAATCAGCTCGCCTATGAGATCCGTAATGGCATTATTTACATCATGACCGAAGATGAGTACTCGCTCTCGCACGGAAAAACCTTTAATGACAATAAACGGGTTTCGATCCGCACCCTCAAAACCGCCAAGCCCAGTTATGTGCTCGCGACCTTACAATCCGTGCAGAGTGCGATCGGGAAAGTTATTATCGACGAGGACGCCGGGACGGTGGTGATGATCGATATCCCGGAGAAGCTGATGCAAATGAACAGCATCTTGGATCAAGTGGAAAGCAACATTGCCACTCAAGTAATCAAACTTCAGTTCGCGAAAGCGGAGGACGTCGCGGCGCAACTGAAGCCTCAGATCGACGGGAAAGGAGTCGGGACGGTCGCGGCGGACGTACGATCGAACCAGATCCTGATCAGTGCGTATCCCGAACGGATGGAGCAGGCTATTAAGCTCGTTAAGGCGCTCGATCGACAGACCCGGGCCGTGATGGTTGAAACACGGATTCTTCAATTGACGCTTAATCCGAAATACGCATGGGGGATCGACTGGCAAAAGGTATTCCGGCAATGGGACAATTCGAGCATCGGAAGTTCGTTCCCGATGGATGCCACAACTTCTGCGCTTGGGAAATACGGGAAGATCGCGATTGGGAGTTTTGGGACCACGGAAATTGCGGCTCAATTAAAAGCAGTCAAAGAGATCGAGGACACGAAGTTGCTTGCGAATCCACGGGTAATGATCCTGGATCGCGAGGAGGCGAAGATCAACATCGGAGATCGGATCCCGTATGTGGTGACCACCTCGACCGGGACCGGGAACAATGTTTCCGTAAGCGAAGATATCCGGTTTATTGACATCGGGCTCGTATTGGTGGTGACCCCGGTCATTAATGAAAAAGGTTTTGTGACGATGAAGATCCGCCCGGAGATCTCAAGCCAGATCGGCGAGCTGATCACGCCGACCAACAACGTGATCCCGAAAGTGAACACCACCTTCGTGGAATCCACAGTGATCATTCAAGACGGGAACTCCGTGGTTTTGGGAGGGCTCATCCGGGATGACCAAACCATAAAAAACCAGGGCATTCCTTATCTGATGGATATCCCGGTTGTGGGGCATATGTTCAAGGCGCGTAATGAGAGCTTCAAAAAAACAGAGATCGCGGTTATTATTACCCCGCACATTGTGAGCGGAGAAGAAGATTATCTCGACAAGCCGATCGCGATCAAAACGAGAAATCCCACGTCGCAGTCGGCGCGGAGTATGCCGGTAGATACCCTCAGCATGCTTGGTATAGGGGCGTTTGATGCGGGCACGAAGCAGCAAGAAAATAGCGTGGCATCCTCCCCAGCGATGATAGACGGGTCTTCGGCCCTGTTGCAAAAAGTACCGGACATTAAAAGGACGCAGCAATGAATAAGATTTCCTTCAAATTAAGTTCGCGGTTTTTCGGGCTAATAATGCTTGCCGTTTTTCTAAACTCCAATACAAATATGGCTTTTGCAGCCAAGGCGAAAGAGAAAGAGCCTGCTGCGGCAGGCCCCACGACTCCCGAGGGGCAGAATGTCGAAAAAATAATTTACACCCTGAATGAAACCTTGAAAGAAAATCGCAGGGTCCGTCAAAATATGCGGGATCTCCAGGACTCATTTGAGAAGCTTACGGCGGAGAAGAACGAGCTTGCGTCAGAGGTTCAACTCGCGCGCGGCGGCGTGGCCACTAAAGAGCGCGAGATTAGCTCTCAGTCTGATGCGTTGAAGGGCGAACTTGACGCATCTCGCAAGGAGATCGAAAAGTTGGAGAGTGGAACCCTGGAGACGGCGGTCAGGCATCAGGAGATCGCGGCGAAGAATCAAGAGCTGAAGGAGACCAACGATAAACTGAAAGGGCTTTTGAACCAGTCGGTGCTTGAGCCGGAGCGCAGTCGGATCCTCGACCTTGCCAAAAGGAATGAAGCGGGCGTCAATAATTCGGTGAATATGGTGGCCGGGGTAAATTCGGAAAATCTAAGCCTGAAGGATCAGCTGGTTGGGGCCTGTTTTGATCTTGGAAATGTATACTACGATCTTGGGCGCTATGACGATTCGATCGTTCAGTATAAAAAAGCCCTCCGCCTGAATCCGAAATTGGCATGGGCCTATCATAATCTTGCAATTATTTACGACTATCACTTAGCGCAACAAGACGAGGCAAGGACTTATTATCAACAATATCTGAATCTAAAGCCTCCGAGTGAAGAGGCCAAAAAAATCCGGATGCGGCTCTGGGATCTGAATCAATTGTCTCGCATTGAGCCCGATGCGCCGCTTAAAAAAGATTTTGAGGAGCTTCAGAAAGCTCCGTAACTCGTTTTAATAGTTACAGTTACGGCTAATAACCCTGCTGCAAATAGCGAGAATTTACCCCACTCATACCCCTTTTTTCTCCTTTTAGTGTGTTTGATCTTTAGGGTCATTTTGATCTAGAACTTTCCAAGCTTTTTAACCCACCGTGTATTGATGAAAATCCCTCTTATTTCCCCTACACGAAAGATAAATACATGCTATAATTATTATGTAAGTGACTTAGCCATTTGAGGTTAAGTTAAAACGCTCAGTCACGCATCGAAGAAGTCTGAAAACCGCGCGCCATTCGCCCATGATGCGCAAAACAGAGATCGGTTCAGTTGATGCCAAGAGCTTTTTCAAGGAAATTTAGTGTTTATAGTCTCTTCTGCTACAAGGAGTTAGGCGGGGGGAGAAGTTGGAAGGTTCTCTTGCCACTTGCGCTTCTTGTTCTCTCCTTTCCTTTTACGGCTCTCGCGAATAATACTCTCATTTCTAAGGTGGTCGTGGCTGATCAGGATTCCGAGGCCCATACCGCAAAAATCGGTCTCAATATTTCCTGGGACAATTCTTGGTCCGACACCACCAATCACGATGCGGTTTGGATCTTCGCAAAATATTCCACGGATTCCGGATCTACCTGGCACCATGCGAAGCTCAAGACTTCAGGAATCAATCCCGCCGGTTTTGACCCAGGCACCGGGACTGCCATCGACCTTGTTGTCCCCGGCGATCTTGCGGGTTGTTTTATCCGCCGGGCAAGCGCGGGGACGGGGACTGTCTCCAACAGCGGTGTCCAACTGGTTTGGGATTATGCCGCGAATGGTTTGAGTGACGCGGATGCGCGTGCGACGTCGACGCGGGTCAGAGTTTTTGCGATTGAAATGGTCTATATTCCTCAAGGGGCGTTCTATGCGGGTTCCGGAGGAACAGAATCGAACAGTTTTACAGACGGGTCTTGGGACAACGGGGATACGATCCCCTACCAGGTCACTTCCGAAGCAGCGCTTACTATCAACGTCGGCGAGGGGAATCTTTGGTCGAACGGCGGTTCGAGCGGGATCGGCGGCTCGGGACCGCTCGCGGCAGCATTCCCTAAAGGCTATGCTCCTTTTTATCTGATGAAATACAAGATTTCGGAAGGGCAGTGGGTTGATTTTTTTAATACGCTGACTGTAACTCAGAAAGCCACGCGCGATATCACAGCAGCCTCCGGAAAAAACAGCGATGGAGTGGTGAACCGGAATACGATCTTTTGGGAATCTGGAAATGCAAAGTCAACGCGTCCAGACCGCGCCTGCGGCTATCTCTCATGGATGGATCTCGCGGCCTACACGGACTGGGCCGGTTTGAGGCCGATGACGGAACTTGAATTTGAAAAAGCCTGTCGCGGAACGCTTTCTCCTGTTGCGGAAGAATATGCCTGGGGCAGCACCAGCATTAAACCGCCCTCGGCCAGTGGGATCTCGGGGTCTGAAACCGGTGGGGAAACGATCACGACGAGCGGCGCCAATGCTTTGTATAACAACATCAGTTTTACAGGCGTCACCGAGGCCGGCACTGGTCCTCTTCGGGTGGGCATTTTTTCAACGGCTTCCACCACGGAACGCGCTGCGGCGGGAGCGGGTTATTACGGCAACGCGGATCTTTCTGGAAATGTTTGGGAGCGTGTCGTGACCGTTGGAAATTCAGAGGGTCGCGGGTTTAACGGGGTTCATGGAGATGGCGGATTGACTCCCGACGGCGATGCCAATGAATCCTGGCCAGGATTGAGCGATGCGGTGGGGAGTGGTTTGAAAGGCGGAGGTTGGTCCACCACAGATGTCGCAAGGCTTGCGGTTTCCGATCGCGATCAAACAGCCACCGCGGATGCAGCCCGTGGAGCCGATTATGGCGGGCGTTCTGCCAGGACCGCGCCATGATTACCATTCATCAAAATACTCAAACCGGAAATCATGACAGTCTTGACTTTTCTTTTCTTTTGCTCAAAGGTAGCCAGGACTGCCCCAATTTCAGAGTTTCTGAAATTGATAAGCGTTGGGACAGTCCTGACTACCAATCTGAAAAAGCAATGAAAGTCAGGACGCCATGAGCTTCCTTTCCTTTTTCCATAAAAAGAATTCTGGTTACAAGAGCATTGTCTGGTTTGTGACCGTTCTTTTCTTTTTGGGGACGAACACAGGTGATGCCGCGATCTACACCGGCGGTTCCGGAGACGGCTCTGCCTCTTCGGAAGGTGGCGTGTCGGTGCCCACCCACCTCGTCTTTACGACCCATCCGGGAAACCAGGTCGTCGGGCAGACGTTTTCGAGAGCTCCTGTTGTGGAGATTTTGGACGGGAATGATGAGTTGGTTGCGGATGCCACGAACACGGTCACGCTGGCTCTTTCGAACAATCCTTCGGGCGCCACACTTAGCGGGACCATTTCCGTGGATGCCGTCGCGGGCGTGGCAGATTTCTCAGGAAAGGGTTTGTATATAAATAAGGCGGGCGAGATGTACGCGTTGCAGGCAAGCGCCGCCGACCTTACCCCTGCCACGTCTGATACCTTCGATGTTGAGGATCACCATACCTACGTGATGACAGTCGTGACTTATAGCGGGAGCGGAAGTACTTTTACGGTCAAAAGCTGGTACGAGAATGATGTATCCCGTGAGATCGTGTCGGGGATGGTCAGCTGCACGTACACGGGTCTTTCTGGCACCGTCGGCACGACGACTTACAGCAACGGAGTATTCACGACATCGTGGATTCCTACCGATGTGAATGCTTCCTATCTAGTTACAACCACGATTAATGATGGAGCTAACGATCATAATAGCACGTATGTTCTTACCCCCTCTTTGGCAGGTTCGATGGCTGCGGACGTTTCTGGGATCAGGTCGGATGTAACGTCGATCAAATCAAAAACGGATGAAATGAATTGGACGGACATTGAAGCGATCAAGATCGCGGTCGGAGCTAACCAGTCCGAGACCTTGTACAAAAAGGCGGGGGATATTTTGATCTCGGTGGCCAAGGCAAACTGGGATGACTTGAAGGTGATGTCGGATGCCCGGGTGAACTGGAATGATCTTGCGCTGATGACTTCGCAGGGGCTGAACTGGGATGATGTTCGAACTCTGACAAGGGCCGGTATCCGTTGGTCGGAGATCATGTCGCTTAGCAAGGCCAGTATCAACTGGCTAGATCTGCAAGCACTGACGGAGGCGGGAGTGAACTGGAAAGACATCGGGCGTTTGGCAAAGGCCGGGGTCAACTGGGAAGATATCGGGGCGTTAACGGCTGTGGGCGTGAATTGGTCCGATCTCTCGAAGATGAGCAAAGCAAAAGTCAACTGGAACGGGATCGAGGCTCTTTCGGTTTCCGGAGTGAATTGGAGCGGTATTGAAGCCCTGTCCGTGGCCGGAACGAACTGGCTCGATGTGGGACGGATGTCTAAGAGCGGGATCAACTGGGACGATCTTAATATGATGTCGAAGGCCGGCGTGAACTGGCTGGATATGGGAGCGCTCTCAAAAACAGGCGTGAACTGGACGGACCTCAATGCTTTTTCGAAAGCGGGAGTCAACTGGACGGATCTGAATGTGTTGTCGAAAGCCGGCGTGAACTGGCTGGATATGGGAGCGCTCTCAAAAGCGGGCGTGAACTGGACGGACCTCAATGTTTTTTCGAAGGCAGGCGTGAACTGGACGGATCTGAATGTGTTGTCGAAAGCGGGTGTGAACTGGAGCGGGATGGATGCCCTTTCTAGCGCTGGCGTGAACTGGCTGGATGTGGGAGTGCTCTCCCAAGCAGGCGTGAACTGGACGGACCTCAATGTTTTTTCGAAAGCGGGCGTGAACTGGGCCGATCTGAATGTGTTGACCAAAGCCGGCGTAAACTGGAGCGGGATGGATGCCCTGTCGAAAGCCGGCATCAACTGGACCGATCTCAGTGTGTTGACCAAAGCCGGCGTAAACTGGATGACCCACGGCAAAAGAACACAAATTACTTTCATTGGTACTTCCTATAACTCCCTTAGGATCCGGATGCGAAATCTCAATGAGGACGGTAGCGCTGAAGGACGGGGCATCGCGCCCATGCTCTACGTATGCGACAGCATGAGCTGTCCGATAAACGGCAGCTCAATGAGTGGCGGCAGTGGCGATTATTACTATGACATTTCTGGCCCGACGCTGACGAACGGCACGACTTACGATATCAAAGCAGCCAGTGCTTATACGACAGCCTACGCGACGCTTTCTCCCACCGCGATCGGGGGAGGGCTTGCCTTGCAAGTGTCGGTATCAGGCACTTCCTATTCCGCTCTCAGGATCCGGGCCCGTTATGTCCGGCCCGATGGCACGGTAGATACCAATGCAAGCAACACTCCCATGATTTACGCATGCGATAACATGGGGAGTTGTCCGATAAACGGTTCTTCGATGTCGTCGTCCGGTTCCGGCGAATATTACTATATCCCTAGCAGCGCGACGCTGACGAATGGCAAGACTTACGATATCAAAGCGGCGAGC
>JBAXGK010000110.1:0-7077 GCA_037139435.1 Candidatus Omnitrophota bacterium
GTATTCCCGCCGACTGGGAGCAGCGGCTGGTATGGCTTGTTTATAACCACAGGATCATGAGCATTCATGAACTTGCCTCCAGCTTCGAGATCGTCAACGCCATTGGAGCTGTTTTAAAACATTTTAAAGATGAAAAAGATGGGTGGACTCCAGAGTCTCAGGACCTTCTTGAAGCGTTATACGTGATGACCTTTTCCAACAGGATTGGGATGACGGATCCGGACAAGATCGTTCTCAGAATGCGTGGAGACCCGGAAGCACCCCTTGCCATGTGGAATACTTTTTTTGATGTCACGCAACAGATGCTGGCCCTGAGGCGTTCCGACGTCACCGAATCCAGGATCCATGAGGCGGTTCTTGCCTCCCAGAAGAACATAGCTTGGCTGAAAAAAGGTGTGGGCAAAGGGTTGCCGATGCATGAGGTCATGCCGTCTCTTGAGAATTCCGAGACTGTTGAGCAGGAGTTGGCCGACTATTTAAAGAATTTGGATTCCGGGGACAGAAAAAAATCTGCGGTCAAACTTCAAAAAATATTTGCAGATCCCAAAGAAAAAGAAAAAGCATTCCTCTATTACCAAAGCATCGTCAAGCCATACGCGGTGAAGGCGATCGCGGGGGATCAAAAAGCCTTGCTCCGCCAGCTGTTCTTTTTTACCCATCTGCATATCCTGGCCGAAGCGGCAGATCCCTACTCGGTCCTTACTGCCTTTTCGCCTCTTTCGGACCGGCAAGAGAAAGCGCCCTTTGAGATCCTGATCGGCAACGGCATAAACGAACTCGGGCTTGCTTATATTTGGGCAAATGTTCTTTCTCAGAATGGTTTTTTTATCGAAAAAATCAGCACTTACAGTCTTCCCGGTTCGAAGGGGGTGGCGCTAAAATTGCTGGGATCTTTTTCTTCGGATGTGCCGGACGTTAATGCCGTCCAAGACAAGATCCGGAACGATTTACATCGGATTTTTGAGAAGGTAGCTTTTGCGACCTTCCGGTTTAGCTTTGCCGATTTTAAACCCGATGCGAAACGGCGGAGGATCGCGACCCGGCTTCAAAAGCTGGATGAACTATATGAAAAGCTCGAAGTGGCAAAAAATCCCAGGGAAGTGGTTCGGAAAACCACGGTGGATTTTTTGAACGACCCGGACATTCCTGACCATTTGATACTCAACATCAACACAATGGACCGGAGGGGTCTTTTTGCTTTGATTAGCGGGGTTCTTTCCCGCACTTATGGGCTTGAGATCGATAGGGTACGGTTCGACGATCTTCAGGGAGGCTTTCCTCGGATACTGATCTATCTCCCGAATGGGATCGCGTCCGGTGCTAAAGAGAAAATTAAAAAGGAATTACTGAATATCTTGGACCAGCAGAAGATTGTCTTTGAAAAAGGGAAGGTCCGGTCAGAATTACGCAGAGCTCTCGAGAACACCTTGAGATCACCCGGGAGTTTAGGGCCCTTGGACTTTGGAGGGCGGATAGTGGCGCATTTTAATCCGGTCCGTTCCGAAGTTCGGGGAGAGACGGGCTGGACGATGCTCCGGCAGGGAGGTATGAGCAAAGATTTCACTGAATGGAATGATGTGCTTGCGAAGGAACTTCAGATGCGTTTGGCGCGATTCCCCAAAGCAACTCTCGCGGTGGTGCAGGAAGACAATGTTAAGGGTATGCAGTTTTTAAAGCATTCAAAGGACTGGGCACCTCTTTTCAAACAAACGATGTCCATTTTGAAGGAGATGCCTGGCAAGCGGCGGGGATATCGTGTCGAGAATGCCCTTGTGGAACGAACGGTCCCAGGGTTTTTGGGGCTTTTCAAATCTCAAGAGCATCTTGATGTGATCCTGGTCACGGTTTTGAACGCTCGCTCTGAGACGCGGCAGATCAAAACGATTTTGTTCGTCGATAACGATCTCAACATGCGCGTGGTGGTTCCCGACGCTCTTAAATTTGCTGGATATCAGGTGGAGACGGCCGGAGGTTTTAACGAAGCCATGGCGTTGCTCCAAAAGCAGAACTTTGACCTTGTGATAACCGACATTCACATGAACGACAATGATCGGCACGAACAAACGGGGGTCTTGTTGGCTAGGGCGATCCATCAGAAAGATCGAGCCATGCCCGTTATTCTTCTGACGGCCGCAAACCCCCAGGAGTTTATGCCGCTTCAAGCCGAGGGTGTGATCAACCTTGCGATGTCAAAAGATGAGCCCGGGGATAATCTTTTGGCAAATATCAAGAGTATCGAGCGAACTCTACTGCCTGTTGTAGCGGCCGATCGGGGGGAACCTCTTGGTATGATAGAGGGCGCGGCGCCTGAGATCAAACGGCCTCTGGATATGCCGGCGGAGGCAAGGCAACAGGTCAAAAAGATATTTATTATGGCCAACCAAGGCCCAGGGAGTACCAAGAAACTGAGCAAAGCCGCCATTCTCTTGCCCCGTCTTGTGTCCCAGTTGGTGGATAATTTTCCGGAAGCAAAAATTGACGTGGCAGCCGATTATAATTTGTTCTCAAGCGATGGGTTTTCGGAAAAAGTGAGCTTTGTCTTGGATCCTGATCAAAGGGCCAGAATTTTGGAGTCTCCTGAAAGTGGCCGAACGATCATAACGCCTTCGGGCATTCTTGGCGATGCTCTCGATGGGCAGTACGCCGGTCTGGCCTCTTGGGCTATTTTTAATAAGTACGATTATGTGCTTGATTTAACGGGGTGTGGGGCGGCGAGTATCGGAGAATCGTTCCTGGGCGTTTCCGAGGATCGCGAAGTCGGTGAGGAATCGCTGAGGCTTCCGGTTGTTTTTGCCAATGTGAATCCGTTGCCAGCAGATAATGCGCTTCCTCTAAAGAGACCCGAGCCCGTATTCATGATCGATCCCAACAGACCCGGGGGGAGTCAGCTGTACCGCGTTGCAGAGACTGAGACCTTGGACCGGCTGACTTCGAAAGGGAAGCAGCCTCTCTATGAGGAACAGGCGCTTCGGATCCTGCGCGAGCTCGGACTGTTTCCGGAAAAGAACGACCTGCAAAAGATTTGGATTCCCTTAGCTCGTTTGACTGTGGCAGAGAAACAATGGGCTCGGAAGCAGCTAGCGGTCGCTCTTACTCAGAGCAGTTTAGGTTCATCTCAGGGGGCACAGGGGATGACGCAGGAACTTGCGGAGCAGGAGTTGTTGGGGAATCGCAAGATCGTTTTTGTGAACACTTATTCGGATGGCGAATTTATGACCATTGAAGAATGGGTGCGTTTTCTCTCAGAACTTCAGAAGAATACTGGGGCGCTCCTTCTCTTTTCTTCGGGGGGGGCTTACCAGAACGGTAATTTCCAAAGGCTGGAAGAGATCCTGAAACAAATGCGCGAGAAAGAGATCCCCGTGATTAAGATGTCCGGTGTTTTTTCTACAGGAAAAATCCAAACGATCCTTCGAGCTATGGACCTTGTGGTGACGCCGCTCAACGGATTCTCTTATCTGGCGACCGGGGTCAATACGCCTCAAGTTGCGCTTACAGCCAACGGAGATAAAGATAGCTTGTGGAGACCCTACCTTGAGAATTCCACGGTCGAAGAAAAGCGATCCCTCATGGACGGGGCTCTGATGAACTTTGCAAAGGAGACCCTTTCAAGAGACTCTTCTCCGAGGCGCCGTGCCGTTCTGGGTCTAGAAAGCCAGGAGATTACGCAAAACAAGGAAGATATTAAAAAGCAACTTTTGGCGATGGCGGTGAAGAAATATAAAAGAGTTTTAGTGGCGGATGATGACTCTTCGGTGAGATCTTTGAATAAAATGTTGATGAGGGCGGCCGGGTTGGGATCCGAAGCGCTCGATGTTGCTAAGGATGGGATCGAGGGGTTTCAGATGTTGAAGACGGGAAATTATGATTTTGTGCTTTCCGCCGTCAATATGCCGGGAATGAATGGGGATGACATGTTGCTAGCGGTCGCCAAAGCCGGGGTTCGTAAATTTCACGCCATTGTTGTCAGCGGTTTTGATGCCGAGAGAGTGAAAGGCCGGAAAGCAGAGTTTGAAGAGCAAAACATTCTGCACCGCGTCTTACAGAAACCTTACGGATCTTCAGAACTCACCAACGCTATCGTGGATCTCGTTTGGGAAGATCGTTTCGGCTCCGAGAACCGTTCGGAGATGCGGGAAATTGATCCGAAGGCGGTTCTTATTCTGATAAAAGAGATCGAACGAAAATGGATCGCGGGAAAGATTCGTTATCAAGGCGCCCACTCCCCGAAGCTTGGGGAAAGGCAGCCCGATATCATCGCGAAAGAAGTTCTTTTGAAGGAAATAAGAAATTATCTTTTTTCCAAGCAAAAAAGCGAACTTTTTGAAAAATTTCTGACAGAACAAAAAATTTCAGAAAACGCTGAAACTTTGCGGCCGGTCCTCTTGTCTCTCGGAGCGCAGCTTCAGGGGGATATTAAGAGTTCTGACTTAAAAAGAGTTCTGGCAGAGATCGACAATATGGAACCTGGTTCGGTGAAACAGGATGGAGATAAGTTGTCGGGCCGGACCGTGATGTCGGGTGTTCCCGTATTGCTCGAGTTGGATATTTCCGGGCTGACAGCCCAAGTGGCAACAAGTTATCGCTCAGTCACGATTAAAGAAACAGTCGAGGGTGAAAGAACTTTTGAACATTCGTTGACACTGGGCGGAGTTGAACGTCTTCAAATGGAGAGTGTTCTTAAAAATCTTCTTAAACCCCGTAAGATTGCGGAGCCGGAAGTTCCTGCCACGCATTTGACGGGTAAAGCCGCTGCTGAAAAGATCAATGATGCTTTTACGGCGGCCTTGATGAGCGGGGCATTGACAGATGACGTTCATTTAAGGCCTCTTGTGCAGATAGTTTTGGGGTGGCAGAAAAGGGTGGAAACTGTTCAAGGTACGATTGAGGATCAATTCAACGCAATCGATGTAGGCCGGATTGTTAAGGTGTTTGGGAATCTGACCAATGCGGATCTTTCCGGTTTGAATGCCGCGGCGCTTGCGGCGTTAGAACTAAGGCCCCTGGCTGAAATATTGCCGGCTTTGGCGGATATTTTGGAAGGAAAAAAGAACACGGATATCGTTCAGAGGTCCGAATTGCGTTCTCCGGAACTTGTCAAGCAGCTCTTTTCCGACCAAGAAAAACTCTTTCACCCTTACGCCAAAGGACAGCACCATGTCGGGGTGAGTGGGATCAATGCGCTGATCCGGGGTCTCGAATCGCATAAGCCCTGGATCTCATCCTTGGCTTTCAACGATTATCGCAGACTGCTCGATGTTTTGGGCCGGATGTGGAGCGATGCGGCCACCCTGCGCTACGTACGTGAGGAGGACATCACTCAAGCGTCTGAAATAGTGGGCCGGTTGGTTTCCCGTTACGGGATCACGGGGGAATTCCTTACGGCGCTTGAACGGGTTCAACAAAACCTCAATAGATGGAAGGAAGAAAAACGCCGCCAGTTGCAGATTTTGGATGTTCTTGGAACGGGTGCTTACCGTCAGCTTCCGAACGAAGCCGTCCCGGATTATGTTCGGGATGCCGGAAAGATATGGCTTATGGCTCTTCCCGAAATCGCCGGACAATATAAAGAATCAAAGCCCGGATTTTATGGCGTCGTTAAAACCAAAGTTTGGTCTTCGGTCAATCATTGGTTAGAAGAACCGTTGTCTGCCCAGCGGTTGGCGGAGGCTAAGAAGGATGGCTTAGACATCTTGGCGAAATGGCACCAATTTAAGCGTCTGCCTGGTGGAGAATTAAAAGATAACCACGCCCGTCCCGATGTGATAGGCGAGGATGGCCTGGGTTCAAAATTACGCGCGGAACTTTTCCGTCAATGGGAAGGCTTGAATGCCATAATCCAGGCGGCTGAATCGTTGATGCCGCGTTCTGCCGTGGTCGTAGCCCCGCCGGTTACAGAAGTCAATGTTCCCGTCACTCCTGCCGTGCCTCAGATGATCCAGGGCGAGCTTTTCCGTTCCGAGTTACGTCTGGCGGAAGGCACGAAGGCATTTAAGCAAAGCGAATTGAGAACTGTGAAATTGATTCCCGCAGATGCCGTTGAGCCGGAAGTGCTCGATACGATTGGAAAAGCCGCTAGGGCTTTGGGAGATGTCTATTTGTCGAAGGCGATCAGTGATGCCACAGGCTGGACAGCGGAGCAGGCTCATGCCTGGATTGCTGTCCAGTTGCTTCGTGAAGAATCCCTGGGTCAGGAAGGTGGAATCGATAATGCGAAGTTGCGTGAGATCCTTGATAGCGTCAGCCGCTCGATTCCCGTCGGAGCGACGGATCTGTCTTCGCCTTCGGAAGAGCGCGGGCTTCATGTGGCGCTTCCGCTGCTTGATAATAAGCAGCTCGAGGATTTGGCGGCGTTTGTGCCTTTCCTCTTGGCGCTAGCTTCTTCACTTAACACAAAGCTCTATTTAAATGCCCGAGTGGCTCCGGCACGCGCTCAGTTGATCGAACGTTCTTTCCGCGAAGCGGCGGAGCGGAGCGGTGTTTCAGTAAGAGACGGGCAATTCCGAGTGTTTAGCGCGTTTGAAGCCCAGCAAGGTTCTTTCAAGTCCCTTGAAGAAAAAGGCGTTTTATCCGATGCGCTCCTTGCTTCTGAAAAGGAACAGTTGCGTGATCAGTCGGTTGCCGCAACGCATTGGTATAACAGTCAGAATGCTCAGAGGAACATCAAGACGCTCGCCTCTGAGATCGCGGAAGCTCTCTATGCGGCGCTCGATCAAAAAGTTCCGAAAGGGAAGGCAACGGATATTTCTGTTTACAGCACGCAGCTTGCAACGGCTATTCTCAATGCCATCCAGGCCTCGGCCCAGATCCGCGTGTCTGCTTAATCCGCTTGGATTTTTTAAGAAAAACAGTATAATCCTGCACTCGTGTCGGAGATGAACGTCTACTCGTAGAGGATGTCGAAATCCTCACGAGTGGTATTTGCAACATGATGTGGCAAATACAAGTTCATCCCGACCACGCACTGGCACAAGTGGGTGCAAGTGCCAGCTAACTTTCGCGTCCCCATCGTCTAGGTCGGCCTAGGACACCAGGTTTTCATCCTGGTAACAGGGGTTCAAATCCCCTTGGGGACGC
>JBAXGK010000111.1:0-7066 GCA_037139435.1 Candidatus Omnitrophota bacterium
GAGAAGGTCAAGTTTACTTCCAAGAGAGCCCAACATGCGGCTTTCGCTTCAGTCTCCTGGGAGGGCGAGAACATTCAGCTGGCGCACTCGCTGACCTACATGAACCTTTCCGGGGAAGCGGTCGCCGCGCTCGTGAAATACTGGAAGGTCGATCCGATCCGGGACCTTTTGATCGTGGTCGATGATGTCGCGTTGCCATTCGGGAAATTTCGTTTACGAGGCGAGGGAAGTTCCGGCGGGCATAATGGTCTCGCGTCGATCGAGGAGCAGCTAGGCAGTGCTGTTTATCCGAGGCTTCGGATCGGGATTGGCTCGGGAGAAAACGAAACGGCCGTGGGGTCTGACGGATCGCTTCGCGATTATGTGTTGTCGGCCTTTAACGCCGCGGAAGAGAAGGCGATGAGAGAGCTTCTCGAAAAGGGGATGCGGGCGTGCCAAGCTTGGGTTGCGGAAACGTTGCCAAAGGCAATGAGCCGGGTTAACTAAGTTTTTTATTAAATGAGAATCAGGGCTTATGCAGCGCAGGTCCTGATTACCCGTCAAACTTTTTTATTATGAGAATCAGGGTTGCCCAAGCAAGGCATTTATGTTACATTGTCTCTTCTTTGAGCCTTTTTGAAGGCCTGAAAACTTCATAACTGCTTCTGTAGCTTCTGTTTATGAAACTTACGGAAAGAGTTATCATTTTAATCCAGCGCTGCGTTATTGTCAGATTGAACGATTCGCAGTGCAGTACCGCTAACCATTCGTGAAAAATCAATGGGAAGTGGTGCCAGACGCAGAGGGAGTGTGTGATGAAAAAATATGAAGGTTTGTTTATTTTTCCGCCGGAAATCACAGGGGAAAGTCACAAGGATCCCGCTGCGGAAGTTGTGAAATGGATCGAGAAGTTCGAGGGGAAAGTGATCCAGAAGACCGATCTTGGGAAAAAGTCGCTTGGTCACATGATCCGCAAATACAAGGACGGAAGGACGTTTGTTTTTGAATTCGAAATGGATCCTTCCCGGGCGCAGGATTTCCGCAAGGAACTGGAGCTTCAGGAAAATCTTTTAAGATATATGGTGAGCGTCCTCGTGAGGAAGCCTGCGTTACCGCCTCTTCCGGTTGCTCCCGCTGCGACACCTAAAGCATAATCAATCCAACGCAAAAAAATATCGGGTGACCCATGGCCGTAAGTTTAAATAAAGTTATGTTGATCGGGAATCTCACCCGGGATCCGGAACTTCGCTATATCCCTTCGGGGCAGGCCGTGACGACGTTTACGATTGCCGTCAATCGCACTTACAATTCCAAGGCCGGTGAAAAAAAAGAAGAAGTTTGTTTTATCCGGATCGTGGTTTGGGCGCGTCTCGCGGAGATCTGCAATGAATATCTGAAAAAAGGTCGCCCTGTTTTCGTAGAGGGAAGGATCCAGACCCGAAGTTGGGATGGCCCGGATGGTAACAAGCGCTATTCCACGGAAGTGGTTGCCGACAATGTTCAGTTTCTTGGTTCGAAACCCGGAAGCGGGAAGAGCGATGCGGCGGATGTGCCGACGATGGACGTCGATGACAGCATTTTTGAAGCCCCGGAGGGCGGCATGCCTTCCAAAAAGGATTCCGTCTCCCTTTCAAAGGACGAACTTAAACCCGACGAAGAAATTCCCTTCTAAATCAGCCAGGTGTAAAAAATATGAAACCTAGATCCTCTTCAAAGTTTGGAAAATTCGAAAAGAAAAAACCTTTTGATAAGAATGCCCGCGGCCCCAAAAAAGGTGAGAAGGGTTATGGCTCTCCGAGTCGGACACCTTCCCGGCCTGTGCGCAAGCGCATGCGTCGCGTTCTACCGATCATGGATTACAAAGATATTGAGGCTCTCGGGAAATACATTACCGAGAAAGGCAAGATCCTGCCGCGTCGTATCACGCGTTTGAGCTCGAAGGACCAGCGGACGCTCACACGTCTCATTAAAAAGTCGCGTCATTCAGGGCTTTTAGCGTTTCAGGCGAACTGAACGCCGGGACCACTTTAAAAAAAGAAAAAGGGGAATTGATCCATGGAATTATTGCTCTTGAAAAACGTGGTAGATGTCGGCAAAAAAGGGGATGTCGTGCGTGTGCGCGACGGATTCGCACGGAATTTTCTGATGCCTCAGGCTCTTGCGATCCCGGCGACCCGCGCCAATAAGCAGTTCTTCGCGGAAAAACGCGCTCGCAACGTTGTTCGCAAGGCCAAAGAAAAAGAAGCGGCGGAGAAACGCGCTAAAGAGATGAAGGATCTTACGATCTCAATCGAAGTGCGCGCTGGTGAAGGGGACAAGTTGTATGGCTCCGTGACTGCCGAGGATCTTCGTGTGGCGCTCGAAAAGCAAGGGCACGGCTTCGAGAAAAAACAGATTCGAATTAAGGAAGCTTTGAAGACCCTCGGGACGCACCAAGTCGATCTTGAGATCTACCCGCAGGTCAAAACGCGGCTGACGGTCGAGCTCGTGCGCGGCCCTGATTCTCATTAATTTAAATATCAACGGGTTATCAGGACAGTCCCAATTCCTATCAATTGAAGCGAAGCTGAAATGGGGCAGTCCTTGTCACCTTTGAGGGAATAAAGACAAGGGCCGTCCAATTCACCTTTCATCAAAAAAAGACGGAGAATTGGACGACCGTCTTAAACCTCTTCAGAGGTCATTTGTGGCTGAATTGCAGACAACGGTCAATCATTACGAAAAACTTCCGCCCCAGAATCGCGAAGCTGAAATGAGCGTTCTGGGCGCGATGTTTTTTGACGAGATCGCGCTCGCAAAAGCCATCGAAGTCCTAACCCCCGATTTTTTCTACGACCAGCGTCATCAAAATATCTTCAGTGCGATGACGACCCTGTTCTCCAAGAACCACCCTGTGGACCTCATCACCGTTTCCGAGGAACTCAAGAAGAGCCAGCAGCTTGAGGGTTTGGGGGGAATCAGCTACCTGACGCAGTTGACCACGATCGTTCCTACCGCGGCAAATATCGAGCATTATGCCCGGATCGTCAAAGATAAGGCGCTCCTTCGCAAACTCATCCAGTCCGGGACGCAGATCGTGCAGAATAGCCTTGAGTCCGATGGAAATGCCCGGGAGATGATCGACAGCGCTGAAAAAATGATCTTTGATATCGGCCAGTCGCAGATCGAAAATAAGACGGTCCAGATCAAAGACATTATCCATGAGAGCATGGAAACGATCGACCAACTTTTTCAACGTAAGGAACACATTACCGGGGTCGCGACCGGTTTTCACGAATTTGACATGAAGACCGCGGGGCTTCAGCCTTCGGACCTCATCATCGTAGCGGGGCGTCCTTCCATGGGAAAATCCGCTTTTGCGACGGCGATCTGCGAACATGCCGGCATTAACCTAAAAAAACCGGTCGTGGTGTTCTCGCTTGAAATGAGCAAAGAGCAGCTGGTGCAGAGGATGCTCTGCTCCCATGCCCGCGTGGACGCGCAAAAGGTCCGCACGGGATATCTCTCTCATCAAGATTGGCCCAAGCTCACGGCCGCCGCCGGAAAACTTTCCGAAGCGCCGATCTTCATTGATGACACGCCAGGCCAGACCGTGCTCGAGATCCGCGCCAAGGCCCGTCGTCTTAAGATGAAGCACGATATCTCGCTGATCATTATTGACTATTTACAGCTTATGCAGGGGTCAAAGAAGTCCTCTGAGAATCGGCAGCAGGAAATCTCCGAAATTTCAAGATCCCTTAAGGCCCTTGCTCGTGAGATCCGGGTTCCGGTCATCGCGGTGAGCCAGCTTTCCCGCGCGGTGGAGTCAAGGACCGGCAATCGCCCGCAGCTTTCAGACCTTCGTGAGTCCGGGGCGATCGAACAGGATGCGGACGTAGTTGTATTTCTTTTCCGGGAAGAGTATTATCAGCCTTCTGAGGAGAATAAAAACAAGGCTGAGGCGATCATCGCGAAGCAGCGTAATGGACCCACGGGCGTTATTCCGCTCGTGTTTCTTAAAGAATGGACGCGATTCGATAATCCCGAATTTTTTAGAGCGGAGGAGTCTGCATGAAGCGTTTTACAGTTCTGCTTTTAGGCTTGTTCCTTTGCTCTTTTCAAGCCTTCCCGGTTCTTGCCGAAGATGCGACGGATAAGACGGTTACGGAAGCTGTTGCTGTTTCTCCGGCGGCTCCCACGGCTCCCTCAAATAGCAGCACAGAAACAACTCCCGCGATCGTCTCTGCGCCAGAGACTTCCGCTTCAAGTCCCGCCGTTCCATCGACGGCTGAGGCAGCTGCTTCTAATAATACGGAAGCGGTCGCGCCCGCTGCAGCACCCGAACCCCTCGTGACAAGTCCTGATGCCCAGCCCATGACTCCCGCTCCTGTTGCTGCGGAACCTCAGCCGGTCCAAAAAACAGTCGTGGCGATGGATGTTCGCGGGAACCGCATCGTGAGCACGAACACAATTTTGAGCAAGATCCAGACCAAGCAGGGGCTCGCGCTTAAGCAGCAGACCGTCAACGAAGATATCAAGCGTCTTTATGCTACCGGATTTTTTGAGGATGTTAAGTTGGAAGTAGAAGAGCTTCCCGATGGATTTAAATTGATTGTCGAAGTGGATGAGAAACCGATCATCAAGCAGATCGTGATCGAAGGAGCCACTTCCTTTAAAGAAGATAAGCTTCGTAAGACACTTGGCGTGATCGAGGGCCAGATCCTGGATCGCAAGGCCGTCAAAAAGGGCGAGGAAGAGATCCGTAAACTTTACGCGGACAAGGGATACCGGTTCGTGGATCTCCAGGCTTCTGTGAACGTCGATCCTCAGACTAAAGAAGCTGTGGTCACGATCAAGATCTTTGAGGGGAAAAAGTTTAAGATCACCAAAATCTCCTTCGAAGGTGTGCAGGCCTTTAAAGTCAAGCAGCTTCAAAAGCTCATGAAGACGAAAGAGAAAAAATGGTTCTTGTTCGGGACCTTCAAGGAAGGCGATTTCGAGAAAGACCTTGAGAAGATCAGTTTCTTCTATCAAAAAGAAGGTTACTTGGACGTGAAGGTGTTGCCGGAGTTTGATTACAACAAGGACCAGAACACGATTAAGATTTTGATCAGGATCGACGAAGGGCAACATTATCTGACTGGGGAGATTAAGTTTAAGGGGAACACCATTTTCCCTGAATCCGAACTTTGGCAGCAGCTTGAAATGCTTCCTGGCCTGACCTATTCGCAATTTTATGTTGCGCAGGACATCGAGAAGATCCGCCAGTTCTACGCAAGCGAGGGATATATAGAAGCCCGCGTGGTGCCCGACGTGAAGCTGAATCGTGACACAGGTAAAGTGGATATCCTGTACGAGATCCAAGAAGGGGACCTCTATTTTGTCGAGAAGGTCCAGATCCGCGGGAACACCAAGACCCGCGACAAGGTCATTCGCCGCGAACTCCGCATCCGTCCGGGCGAGCGCTTTGACGGCAAGAAGATCGAGAAATCCAAGGAACGTCTCCAGAATCTGAACTATTTTGAAGAGATCACTTATGATACCGAGCCCACGACTGCAGGGGCGAACCGCAAGGATCTCATTTTCCGAGTGAAAGAAAAACGCACGGGAGAGCTTTCCTTCGGCGGCGGCGTCAGTTCCATTGATACCTTCATGGGATTTGCCGAGATCTCCCAACGCAACTTTGACATCCTCAATTGGCCGCGTTTTACCGGGGGCGGACAGTCGCTTTCGATCCGCGGACAGATCGGAACGATTAATCAGGAGTATGACGTCAGCTTTGTGGAGCCGTATCTTTTCAATAAGCCGATCTCCTGGGGCACGAACCTTTTTGCAACTGCGCAGGACAATAAAAACACCCTTTTTGGCGAGAGACGCATGGGCGCTTCAACGACTTTGTCGCGTCTTTTTAAGGATGTCATTCGAGTGGGGGGTGGATACACGTTGGAGCGTGTGGAACTTAGAGATGTTGCAAGTAATGCCCCTATTTCCGTCACGGAATTTGACGGTCCGGACTGGCTTTCCAGGCTTCGCGCGTTTACGACCTTTGATAATCGTGACAATGTGTTCAGCCCTACCAAGGGGCGTGTGATCAATCTTGGAGGCGACTTGATCGGAAGTTTTCTTGGCGGCGATCAGGAATATTATATTTTAAGGTCCGGGTACACGGAGTATCTGACGTTCCATAAAAAGCATCAGATCGAATTCCAGGCCCGTTTAGCCACGGCGCAAGCCTTTGGGAAATCATCGACGACCCCGGCCTACGACAGGTTCTTTGCCGGCGGTCTTGGAACGGTGCGTGGTTATAACTACCGGCGTGTGGGCCCTCAGGCAGACGGGGAAGCCATAGGCGGTCAGACCATGGCGATCGTGAATCTGGACTACACGTTTCCTCTTCCGTATCTGGACGCGTTCCGCGGGGTAGTATTTATTGATGCGGGTAGTGTCAGCAGTGATTCTTACAATATCGATTTCGGGAGTTTTGCCGTGAGCGTGGGGCCCGGGATCAAGGTCAAGACTCCGATCGGGCCTTTGGCTTTTTACTATGGTCTCCCCCTTGCGAACAAAGATACCAAAGACAAGAACGGGCGTTTTGAATTCAGTTTGAGCCGTAGTTTCTAAAGCTTTTCAACTATCGTTCCATTCCAACAAAGGATTTACCCCGTTAGAGATTGACGGGGGGAATTAGTTCTTTTTTTAAAAGAATAATATTTCAACAAACATTAACAACTAACCAACGGAAGTGCTTGTGAGGCACTTCCTATCTCTAACGGGGGAACTACCATGAACCGTAAAATGACAGCGTGTTTTTTGGCAATACTGATGATGTTGGGCTTGAGCCTTCCGGCGTTTGCAGTCGAGATGAAAGTTGCGTATGTCGATGTGGGTGAGGTTTTTGACAATTACCAAAAGACCAAGGATCAGGATCTGGTGCTCAAGACCGCCGGAGAAGCCAAGGAAAAAGAACGTAATGACATGATGGCGAAGATCCGTTCGAGTGAAGATGAATTGGCCCTCCTCGCGGCAGATGCCCGCGCCTCCAAGCAGGAACAATTGATCGAAAAGAAGCGCCAACTCGAGGATTTTGATCGCAATGTCCGTCAGCAGC
>JBAXGK010000112.1:0-7025 GCA_037139435.1 Candidatus Omnitrophota bacterium
GGTGATGGTCACGCAGGGCGTGGATGTTTCGCAGCCGGTCCTGGATATCCGGATGTCCCCGGACGTTCTGAAGCTCGGGATCGGGGTCCTTGAAAAAGAGCCTGTGTTCACGTTCGATAATAATTACGGGAAGTTCATCAAGAAATGGACCGTGGAGGTCCGCGATGAGCTGGGCCAGCCGGTGTGGACCGGCTACGGGGTCGGGCAGCCGCCGCCGGAAGTCACCTGGACCGGGATCACGGGAACCGGCCTTTTGATCAAGCCGGGGATCTATTCCTATCAGCTCAAGGTGAGCGACGCCAAGAGGAACGAAGACTGGACCGTGCTTAAATTTTTTGAGGTCATGACCAAAGCGGATCCGAAGTCGAAGCCGAACTATCACCCGGAGATCCCGCCGGTCGGTGATTTTAATCTTTTTAAAGACGGCAAGCGGAGCATCCCGCTTGTGGCAAAGCCCGTCGTCCGCGTTCAGGGGCAGACAAAGCCCGCGAACACGATCAAGATCAATGATACCCCTGTGGTGGTGGACGGAACTAGCGGCCTGTTCCAGAAAGAGTTTTTCGTGGAGCCCGGAGAATATGATGTGGCGATCTCGGCTGCCACTCCGGAAGGCGAGACCACGAGCTTTAATAAGAAGATCAAAGTGAAGGACAGTACGTTCTTCATGGTGGCGTTAGGGGAAGAGCAGCTCGGGACGAACTGGGCGAGCGGCGCGATGGAAGCTGCGGATGCGAACGTTTACCGCGACGGTTTTCAAGAGGAAGGACGGGCGGCCTTCTTTTTGAAAGGAAAACTCAAAGGAAAATTCCTCGTGAAAGCGAAGTACGACTCCGCCGACAAGGGTTCCGCGCTTTTTACGAACCTTAACCCGAACGATTACTATCCGATCTATGGGGACAATTCGACGCGTGATTATCAAGCGCAGGAAACGGCCCAGCATCTTTTTGTGCTTGTCGAGATGGACCGCTCTTATGCCCAATGGGGAAGTTTTAAGACCGAGTTCACAGATACGGAGCTTGCCACCTACAACCGCACTCTTTCCGGTTTGAAGGTCAACTTTGATACGGTCCAGAGCACCGTTTATGGGGATCCCGCGCGCGGGTTCAAGGTTTTTTACGCGGATTCCACTCACCGGGCGGATCATAATGAGCTTTATGCTACCGGCGGGTCACTTTTCTATGCGCGTAACCGCAACATCGTTGAAGGTAGCGAAAAGATCCGTGTTGAGATTCGCGACAATATTCAAAATATGACTGTCGCCAGTTATGACCTTCAGGAAGGTAAGGATTATGAGATCAATTATGGAGAAGGACGCATCCTGCTGTCCCGGCCGCTTTCTTCGGTGGCCGCTGCGGATACGATGACTTCGACCGATATTCTGGACGGCGATCCGGTGTATTTGATCCTCGATTATGAATACGATCCCAGCTCTTCCGAGGCTTCGATCCCGAACCAGGGGATACGGGCTTACACATGGGTGGGCGATCATTTGAGGGTTGGCGCGACGGGTGTTACGGAAAAACGGGTTGGTTCGGATTATGACATGGTCGGAGTGGATGGCATGATGAAATTCGGGCGTAATACGAAGCTTACGGCTGAATATTCCAGAACGATCGGCCAGCAGATGGAAACTTCGCTCTCTTACGACGGAGGTATTAGTTACGCGGACCTAAGCCCCTTGCACGGAAGGCATACAGCTCCCCAGGAAGATGCTTATATCATCAAGGGTTCTTCGGAGCCTGTGAAGGGTTTGGAAACGACGGGGTATGTCCAGGGCGTGAATCCGGGTTTTTCAAATGGTTATATGCGGGCGCAGGAAGGCCTTGAAAAATATGGAGTTGGATCACGGTACAAGTTTACGGACGATCTAGCCATCCGGTATCGTTTCGATCACAGTGCGGTCCTGAGCCAGTTGATGCCGCTGGATGTTACGGACACCCAGGCGCCGTTTGAAGCGCTCGAGACCCAAACCGCGCAGATCGTTTATGATGACGGGAAATACCTCGCAGAATTGGAATATCAGAACCGCAATCTGGATTCGGTCGAGAATATCGAGAGCCTGACGCCGGATCTCGCGAATCAGATCCCTTTCAAGAATGGGGTGACGGGCAAGCTGGGTTATCACTTCAATGACCGGTTGCTTCCTTACGTGAAAGTTCAGACGGCGATTGGAGGAAAGAATGACCAGCAGTTCGGCGGTGGCGTGCGCTATGAGGTCATGAATAATCTTTTTGCTTATCTGGAAGAGATGATCGGGCCTCTCGGGGATTCCACCTATTTCGGGTTTGAGCGTCAGCATGGGAACGGCGCGCGAAGCTACGCGAACATCCGCTCCATCGACCGCGGGATCGGGGACAAGACGCTCGCGACGGCAATCGGGAATTCGTTCGCGCTTACTGAAAAATCGCGCATGTTTTCCGAGCGCGAATACTCCTCCTATCAGGGGAGCGATGGTTATGTGGACATCTTGGGCTATGAAGGTAAGGTTGGGGACCATTGGGATTACGGCGCCAAGTATGAGCGGCGTCATTTGAAGAATGCCAACACGCGTTTGATCGATCAGGCGGCTCAGGATTCGCTTGCTCGCGCCAATGATTTCAACACCGCCGGAGCTAGTTTGGCCTATGCGAGCGGCAAGAAACTCCGGGCGAGGACTTATTGGGAATTGCGCGAAGATCAGGATGCGCCGAAGCTGGGGCAGATCGTCACGCGTAACTCTTTGAGTTACCAGCTTACGGAAGATCTTGGTTTTCTGTCCTACTTTAAGTATGGGGATCCCCGCCAGTATGATCCAAGCAATACTCCTGCAACTATCGTGGAATGCAGCACTGGGTTTGCGTATCGCCCCATCAAAAACGATAAGCTGAACTTACTCGCGCGTTATACTTACCTTAAAGATCTTGGCGCGGACCAGCAATTTAACAACAATAGTTATGGCGGATACCAGTTCGACCAATCCGCCCATATTCTTGCGACCGATATAGCCTATGACGTGAACCGTTATTTTGGTTTGGTCGAGAAATTGGCTTTCAAGCGTTCTTCGGTCCACTCCTCCTACGGGGATACCGTGAATGTCAATTCGTTCCTGACCGCGAATCGCATTAATTTTCATGTGACGCGCAAGTGGGATCTCGCCCTGGAATACCGAATCCTGATGCAGTCGTTTGCGCTGCAAACCTTGAAACAAGGTGCGCTGGTCGAAGTGGATCGTGAATTTTATGAATACGTGCGACTCGGGGTGGGGTATAATTTCACCGACTTCAGTGACGATCTTCGCGACACGAACAGTTTTAAGAGTCACGGGCCGTTCGTGCGCATGACTGGAAAGTTCTAATTCTCTGGAGGGGGTTCACCCCGTTAGAGTCTTGATCTTCCCGGAAGATTGACGAGAGTTTTTAGCGCGTGGCTTTTAAAAGGGATTCCTGTTTTTGAGTTGTTTAAGACTCTAACGGGGAAAAGGAGAAATCCAATGAATTGTTTATCAAAGTTCGTTCTTATTCTGAGCCTCGGTCTTGGCCTTGCCGGATGCAATACCGTCGGGGAAGTTCTTCCTCCCAATGATGAAGTTCTCATCTATAAGCTCCCGTATGACCTGACCTATCTGCGTACGATGGAAGCTTTGGATGGCAAAGGAGATTGGCAGCTAGAGGAGACCGATAAGGAAAGAGGCGTGATCAGCGTCCGGGACACGAATTATAGTCAGCTGGATGACTCAGACCTTCGGGTTATTACCTTTGCGGTCAAACGCGTTGATCGCGGGACGACAGCGGTGTCGATCGAACCCAAGAGTCAAAAGGTCTTTGGCGGTAAAAAGCTTCTGGATGCTGTGGGTGAAGCTTTAGGCCGCGAGGTTAAGTCCCATTCTCCATCAAAAATTGAAGGTTAATGGAGCTCGTCCTGATCCTCCCTTGGATGCGATCCGTCTCCGTGGGGTTAAAACCCACAACTTAAAGAACTTCGATCTCGAACTCCCGCACCGAAAACTCTACGTTATCACCGGGGTCTCCGGTTCTGGAAAATCCTCTTTAGCTTTCGATACCCTCTACGCTGAAGGCCAGCGCCGCTATATCGAATCCGTTTCCGCTTATGCGCGTCAATTCCTCGAACGGATGGCGAAGCCTGATCTGGAGTCTGCCTCCGGCATTCCTCCGGCCCTGGCCATTCAAGCCAAGAATTCGATCACAAATGCCCGCTCCACGGTGGGAACCCAAACCGAGATCAATGACCATTTGCGGGTGCTGTTTGCTCGCGCCGGGCGTTTGCGATGTCCGAAATGCCAGGCCCAGGTTGAAAAATACGACCCTTCCAAAGCAGCAGCGCATCTCATCACGAAGTTTACAGGTCAGGAAGCGCGCATTGCCTTTCAGGTGACGCTCGGGAAGAAAAGTCCGAAATATCTGCGTGAAAACCTAGAAGAACTGGAACGGCAGGGTTTCAGCGGATTCTTTCATGACGGCGCATGGCTTGACGCAGCAGCTCTCGTCAAGAAAAAGGCTGTTCTCAGAGAGCTCCTCGTGAGCGTGGATCTTTTGAAGATCGACCTCTCGAATAAGGAGCGGCTCACGGATTCTCTGGAGCAGGCATTCCGTTTGGGACGGGGGGAGGCCCAGGCGTGGGTCGCCGGCGAGTCCCATTCTTCATCAAAAGAATTAGAGGTCAATGGGACTAGCCCTGGCAACCTTTCAGGAAAAGAAAATAAAAGTCAGGATAGAGGCCAGGGCAAGATCCTGAAATTCTCGGAAAAATCCCGCTGCTTTTTATGCGGGCGATCTTTCCCGGAACCGTCGCCGAATCTTTTTTCTTTTAACAGCCCGCTTGGCGCGTGTCCGTCCTGCCAGGGATTCGGGCGTGTCATCACGGTGGATTGGGATCTGGTTGTGCCGGACGGGACGAAATCGATCAAAGACGGAGCTATTGATCCCTGGACCAAAGCCAGCACCCGCTGGGAGCAGGGGCAGTTTCTTGATTTCTGCCAGCGCAAACGCATTCCAATCCGGGTGCCCTGGGAAAAACTCAAGCCCCGCTACCGCCAATGGATCCTTCAGGGCTACCTCGGCGACGATTTTGTGAGCGTCCGGGAGTTCTTTGAGTACATGAACAAAAGAACTTACAAGATGCACGTGCGGATCTTTCTCAACCGCTATCGGGGTTACACGCCCTGTGAAACTTGTCACATGACGCGCTTGAAAACCGAGGCCCTCGATTTTCGTCTTGGACGGGAGCCTCAAGCTCTCGCCGAAGACGCATCGGATGAACAACATCCGATGCTGATCCGAGGAAAAAATATCGCGGAGGTCCAGGCCCTGAGCATTGAAGAGCTGCTCAAGTTCCTCGAGACGCTCGAACTTACCCCGGAAGAAAAAGAAAAGGTGGAGCCGGTTCAATCGGAGCTTCTCAGCCGCACGCGCTTCTTAAAAGATGTCGGACTTGGCTATCTGACGCTGGACCGTATGTCTCGAACACTTTCCGGCGGGGAGGTGGAGCGTATCCATCTGGCGAGCTCCCTGGGGTCGGCTTTGGTAGACACACTTTATGTGTTGGATGAGCCCTCGATTGGCCTTCATGAGCGCGATAACCAGATGCTGATCGCGCTCCTCCGGAAGCTTCGCGATCTCGGGAATACGGTCGTGGTTGTGGAGCATGACCGGACCATGATCGGTGCCGCGGATTGCGTGATCGATCTTGGCCCCTCGGGAGGTGCCAAAGGGGGTGAACTCATTTTTCAAGGAAGCGTGGAAGCGCTCAAACAGCATCCGGGTTCGGTCACGGGCGAATACCTGGTTGGAAAACGCGGGATTGAGCGGAAGCCCCGAGCGCGGGTCCCAGCAAAACATAAGATCATGGTTCAAGGCGCAAAAGCGCATAATCTGAAAAGCATCAACGTGGAGATTCCTCTCGGGAAATTCACGGTCCTGACGGGCGTTTCCGGTTCCGGGAAAAGCACATTTCTTTATGAGATTCTCTACAATCATTTTCTGAAATTTAAAGGCCGGCCGGTCTCCCAGGAGGAACTAGGGATCGTGGAAAAGATCCGTGGGTTCGAACCTCTGACGGATATAGTGTTGATCGACCAATCTCCTTTGGGGCGGTCGCCCCGGTCCAATCCGGCGACTTATATGAAGGCGTTTGAGGATATCCGCAAGATTTTCGCGGGGACGCCCGAGGCCCGGCGCGAAGGGTTCGACGCGGGTTATTTTTCTTTCAACGTCGAAAAGGGGCGTTGTCCGGTCTGCGAAGGCGATGGCGCGGTGAAAGTCGAGATGCATTTTCTCGCGGATATTTTTGTGCCATGCGAAGAATGCCACGGGAAGCGTTTCAAGCCCGAGGTGCTTGAGATCCGGTATCAGGGCAAGCCCCATTCTCCATCAGAAGAATTAAAGGTTAATGGGGCTAGTCCTGGCAACCTTTCAGGAAAAGAAAATGGAGGCCAGGGCAAGAATATCGACGAAGTGCTTAATATGACCGTGGACGAAGTCTTGGAATTTCTGCCGGCGAGCAAAGCCCTTTTCGAGAAGTTGTCTGTTTTAAGGAAGATCGGCTTGGGGTATTTGCGCCTCGGACAACCGACGCTTACGCTCTCTGGCGGGGAGGCTCAGCGACTCAAGCTCGCGTTTGAACTTTCCTCAGGGAGCTCCAATCCTTCGCTTTACTTGCTGGATGAGCCGACGACAGGGCTTCACGAAGACGATGTGCGGCATCTTATCTTGGCTTTCGAGGAGTTGCTGGATCGAGGTCATTCTCTTCTCGTGATCGAGCACCATTTAGGCGTGATACGGCTTGCAGACCACGTGATCGACCTTGGGCCAGAAGGCGGCGACCAAGGCGGGGAAGTGGTGTATCAGGGGGATATCGCAGGACTGATAGCGTGCGAGAAGTCCTATACGGGGAAGTATTTGAAGAAATACCTTGGCAAGGAGTAAGGAGTACGGCGTACGGCGAAAATATCGCAAGACGTGACGCCGTACACCGTACGCCCCAGTTGACTCATATTAAAACCTTACCATGAGGATCATGGTTGACTCGTA
>JBAXGK010000113.1:0-6868 GCA_037139435.1 Candidatus Omnitrophota bacterium
TCCTTTTTTTGTCTGTTTTTCAGTAAGGTGAGGGCCTTTAGCTCAGTTGGCTAGAGCCTCGTACTTTTAATCCGTTGGTCGTGTGTTCGAGTCCCACAAGGCCCACCAATTTAACTGAAAGGAAAGCCAGAAATGGCCTTAGAAGGAAACAGATACGATTGGTACGCTTTCAAGCTGAACAACATGACTCCTGCGGCAAGAAGAGTGTGCTTTCGGTTCTACGACAAGTTTCGCATTGATTTTAGCAGGATCAAGGAAGTTCTCCTTTACTTCTACCCGGCCAGTGACCCCGTTGTACTGGTTGGGACGATGAAGATGGAGGAGATCTTCTGTATGTACCTGAAGCGCCTCAATAACATCTCTATCTCTACCGAAGAGGCGAAGAATCTCATTCAGGTACTGGATTTCGATGATCGGCGCACGCTTTCTTCCCTCACAAAGGAGAGGGTTGCTGAGCTTCTTTATCCGCCTCCGATGCCGACCGACAAAGACTCCGCTAATCTCGTAGCTCGTCATGACTGGCGTCGTGGATATGAGCTTGGAGAGAAGCTTTTTCATGCCTCCGAGTGGCTGATTAAGTATGCTCTCCAGAAAAAGCAGAAACTTGTGGTTTACGGAAGAGACGCAGAGATTGTTTACGACGTTATCAACTACCTTCAGATTGGGAAGAAGGAAGCTGCCAACGTTGTTTACATCGTTCTTTCCCGCAATCAGCTGCAACTCATGGAAGCCATCAGAATTCATCCAAAGGCCGACAAAAGGGCTGTGTTCAACGTGGTTTACGATGATGTCCACGGGCACAGCACCAGCGTCAACGTGATCAAAAGCGAGTACGAAGAGTATCTCGCTTATATCAAGGCTGCCATTGACTCTCCCGACGTAATCAACGTGGATACGGGAGTGGCTGGCTCTGTCCAGAACGGAATCTTCCGCTTTCTGTGGAAGATGGGAGACAAGCGGTTCGGAAACGCATCTCCTGATATCAAGATGCTCTGCTCGTCCTTCCACCAGATTCCCGTGGAGAAGCTGGAAGGCGTCGTTGATCAGATCGAACACAAAGAACAGACGCGCATTAAGGCGTTTAACATGCGTCTTCCTAAGCACAACCCGGCGGCCTTTCGGTACGTCGCCTTCAGGATTGGTGTGATTGATCGCATCAAAGAAATGGAGAAAAAGCGGAAGGAAATGAATTCAGTCGTCCCGTATACGTCTGGGACTTCAACAGTTTGGAATTGTGATTTTTCCCAGATGAAAATCACAATCCCAAACTCTAGCGTCAAGAAGTACAACTTCGCTGCAGATCTCGCAGTCAACTCCCTTATGAATGAGGTAGACCCCGATGAAATACCGTTCTGAATTCTAGGTAAATATATGTTTTATTATATTATAAATAAATAAAAATCGACCTTTCTTTTATATCTGTAGCGCACTCAGGCACAGCCTGAAATCTTACACGAAAGGACATTGAACGTCATCATGGTTGTAAGTGAATTAGTGGGGGTTGGATAGTGAGGCTATGCTGGTGGCCCAATTAATATTGGGTTGAAACTGGCATAGAAGCGAAGCTATCATGACGGTAGTGAACCTCCGAATCAGAGTGGTGTATAGATTATACTCCGGGTAGGCAACTATACACTAAACGCTGGAAAATTACCGTGTGTCTTGCACAAAGTCTGTAGCTGTATGTGCAAGACTATATTAGGCTGCCTCATGGCCTTGGATATAAAGCCACGGTTTATCCGTAGCCTCACACGCCATGTGCTTCCTATACCAGTACTGTTTCTGAAAAGGGCAGGAATCGCGTATAGGTTGAGACCGAGGAAAGGAATGCACTAATCGGCCCCTGATCTGCCGGTTGCAAACGGCAGGTTCGGGGCCTATTTTTATGTCTGTTTATTATCAACGCTGCCCAGTGCAAAGTCTGTGAGGATTTGATCGAGTCGAAGCCCGTACACGATTTTGTGTGGTGTAAATGCAAAAAAAGCGCTGTTAAGGTAAAGGAGACCAAATAGATGCCTGCTTCAAGGGTAACCGTTTCTATCAAGCTTCCTGCTAATGCTCAGATTGTTGCTCTTCCAGATGGATCAAGGGAAATCTGTATTTATCAAACCCCGTGGAAAGATATAGAAGGGGAATACAGCTACGCGTACTACTCCGATAATAAGGAGGCGGCAGAAGCAATCGAGGCTAGCCTACATTTCAATACCGAACTAGACTTCCCACCGAAGGAGGAGATTGGGTCGTGATCGCTGCATTCTTTTCCGCTATTACGGAACGTACTCTTAGTCCTCGTAAAGAGGGCTACCACATGCGGCCTGAGCAGGCCTGGCGGTGCCCAGAGCCAGACTGTAACGCTATCTTCGACGGGCAAGAGCCCGTCTGCCCTTGCTGCGGGAATAGATTTGTCCTGCGCCTCGATGGCGCAACTATCAGCAGAAAGTATAAGAATGAGCTGGAGGCTGTATAACTTTTATTATTATTACAGTTCCTCCAGAACAGAAGGAGAAAGGATAAGAATGAGCTGGATGCTGTCTAACCCTTATTCCAGTTTCCAGTCTGCAAATGAGGAGATATTTTTCGAAAGATCACAATGCCTAGCATGGGCAAAAAAGGAGGTAATAAAGGAAGGCTTTGGAGCCGTGAGGCTCATAAACTATACTACTTCGACCAAGTACAACACTAAGACATTGGAGTATATTGTAACATGCGTTGGCGTGGACCTGTATAATCTCATACAGTTTCAAACACCAATAGACCCAGAAACCATGAAGGTGTGGCAAAAGAAAGGAGTAGAATGGTAAATATCGTAACGATCCCACGAAAGAACTTTGCTGAGGATGTTCTATATCCTATCAAAGGAAGCACCTTTATGGCGCTGCGTTATAATGCGCCCGTAGGAAACCGCGCCTATCAGAAGAACAATCCATACATTAAGGCCTGGACTTCGTACAAGATGACCATTGGCGTCAATTGGAGCTATCAAGAGGCTGTCAATCGTCTTCTGAAGAAGAAAGGCCTTATCCCTGACTTTGTTCCCGGGCCTAGGTCGTGGGGCGTTCATCTTTATGATGGCACAAGAGAGACATGCGTGGTGACACATAAGGATGAATACTATCTAAACTTCATCCTTCGTTGTACTGGGCGTAAGTTCTACTCCAGTTGTGGACATCCCCTAGCGGCCTTCCTCATAAGGCCATTCTTAAAAGAAAAGGTTTCCGTTGTGAAGTCTCAAGGAGGCCTCAAGTATGAGGAAAGCGTAAAAAAGGTTGATGTAGCTCTGCGCAATATCCAGGGAGTGACCTGGAACAATACGCATTACCTATTGAGTTCTTAATCTAAATAACGAAACTGTCTTGGTGGGGAGAATTAACGTTTTTCTCACCTTTCAGAAAAAGAAAGGACAACGTAAATGTGTGAGAAATGTGAAAATAAAAAACGAGAAATGAAGGCATATTTCCTACCGGCCCTGTTCTGCTGGGCAGAAACGAAGGGCCTAACAGGAAAACAGCTTCTGGAAGTACTCACGTCGATGACTCTGTCATTGACACAGGCGATTAAAACGCAAGAAGTACAAGAGCAGGAGCTAAACCTCCTGACGGAGGAAGACGTGGACGCAGCCTTCAAGGAGATACTCAAGTGATCTGCCCACAGTGCGGAACGCACTTCGTAAACACCGAATGGGAAAAGCAGGAATTAAGGCAGGGATAAAGTGACTGATAACGAAATCCGTAAGTACCTCCTGTTCACGAAGAAGAACGGAGTTCCTAAGAACGATGCGCTTCGGCGTCTCGCAACTGTTCATAAGTTGAACATTGAGGAGTACAAACAGGCCGTAGTTATCGCAAAGACTGTGTATGGCTGAATTCTTTGCTGTTGTTGGCTGCTTGATAATAATAGCCAGCCTAACACAGCATTTTCGCAAGGAAAGCGTAGACCGCAAACACCTTAACACTCTTATCAAAATGGAGAATGACAATGAAAGATAGATTTAACAACGCCGGGGCCGAGTATCTCGATGATTTGGGTAGGTACAGGCAGACCGAGCAGGCTTTAGAGAATGCAACGACAATTCACTTTGTTGAAGAGAAGGAGGATGCTTTTGTAGTAACGACGCGCTTTGGCTTTGTGTATGGACCTTTTTCTAGTCATGTCGAAGCACGGAAATGGGCAACCACAAACGATGCTACGGAGATTTCGTTCTTGAATGGGATTGAAGGAGAAAAGAAATGACAATGAAGCAGGAAGACGCAAAGACTTTCGTTAACGCATTCCCCCACAGGTTCCTCCGTGCCTACTCTTACATCCGAAAGCCAATCAGCACTCCTAGCGGGGTGGTAACGGATGAAGAGACCGGAGAGGAGACTGTGATCAGGGGACCGAAACACCCCACAATGTACAAGAACCGACGCCGTGGGGTGGTTGTTGCTGTCCTTATCGGTAAGGAAGTCTTTTACGGATGGAGCCTCTGCCACAAAACGTATGACGAATTCAATACTGGTGTCGGTGTCACCATCGCTCTGAAGCGCGCACTAGCTTCAGCTGAACCGAACTACTTCCACAAGGGCTATCCTCAGAGCATTGTGGATACGCTCGTTGACATGGAGGGGAGGGCAGCCCGGTATTTTAAGGGCTGTTCTGCATAGACTTTATGCTCTCAAAGAAAGCAGCACAGAATCAGCACGCTAAGAAGCGTGCTGAGGAGAGATTTGGAGTAATCTTAAATACGACTGACATAAGGAAGATAGTCTCTTGTATTCAAGAAAAGCGCCCGAATGTAGCATTCGTGAAGTCCCTTTCCAATAGGGTGTCCGTCTGGACGGTGGACTTCAACAATGCGATAGCCCTTGCGCTGTACGATAAACACCGCAAGAACATCGTAACATTCCTTCCATCGCATTATGCGATATAAAAACAAGACACAGAAATGCGAAAGGAAAATAGAAAAAGACTGTTCATAAAGAAAAATAAAACCAAAAACTATAATGAACAGAACGCTCCTATAACAAAAGACCTAAGAGAACTGGCTATATATTGCACAGTTCTCTCTAAAATAAAGGAAAAGAATGAAGCAATCCGTGAAGAATAAGCTGAAGGCGATGGGAATCACTCCAAACACCCCCAACAGGAAGCAGGGACGCACTCACAACCTGTGCGTGTGCGGTAACAGCAAGAAGTCGCACTTCAATAATGCACGTTGTAACTTCAAAGCCAGCGACAACAAGAACACTCTGTCAGTTGTAGTGAACGATCAGTAGAGGAGCAAATGGTAAATAGAAAGAGAACAAAAGAAGGTTATGTAGTAACTATTATTAATAAAGAATGTCCAACAGAAAAACTCACGTTAACGTACAGCGAGGACGTTGAAGACCTTGCTCCCTATGTAATAGATAATAAGTACTACCGAGAATACCTAAACACTTTTACTCAACTATTTCCTAAGGCCTGGGTATTCTCTGATACGGATGCCGAACACGCGGCACTTTCTCTAATTGCGGAAAACATTCCGCAAACCTGGTATAGAAACCATGTTGCTATCGTAAGGCATATGTATGGAGGAAAAGGAAAAGGCTCCTACTCGGTAGGAGCAACAGTAATTAGAAGGACGGTGGTGTAGTCTAAAGTAAGTAAAAAGCCCTCCTCTCTTGACAAATCAAGGGGGGAGGGCTATATTCCCTTTATGCAAATACTGGCCGTTCGTCTAACGGTTAAGACCCCCGGCTCATAACCGGTGAACGCGGGTTCAACTCCTGCACGGCCAACTAGCTTTTCTTTTAAAATTTACGGGATCGGGCTCTCCTTTTCAGGGGGCTAAGCCTAGTACGAGGACGGAGTAGCTACCCGAAGACGGCTAGGATATACGGTGAAAACTCGTACCGAACCCACCATTTTATATACCCTACTTAAGTGAAAGGAGATTTATATGTTAACTCTTTATGAACTTGGACAGAAATGCGTGTTACACCCACTAGCCGCTTTTGTAGAAACAGTAATTAAATTTAGATTTGTTTGTAGTGAATGTAAAAAGCTAGAAACTAAGTAGTAAAAGGGAGTATATTCCGCTAGATGGGCGGGGCGGACTGTAAATCCGTTGGGCTAATCCCCTCCGTAGGCGAGACTCCTACTGCTCCCACCATTAACTAGAAGCCCCTATAGAAATATAGGGGCTTTTTCTTTAAGAAAGGCTATTATGGGACTTGACGTACATTTGCACTACAAAGATATAGAAACAGGAAACATTGATGCTGTATACGAGATTACATCAACTAAATATCCTGAACACATGTTCACTATGAGTTATTACCGCTCTTCTTACAATGGAGATGTCTTTAATAACTTCTGTCGAACTAGATATAATAATGAAGGGCTTTATTATATCTTTGATCTTCCATCAAGCCCAGATGTAGAATATATTTTTCCTAACTGGCAAGAGTCTTTGACTAGAGCGAATCTTCTGCTTTCTCTTATGAAAAAGGATCCCTTTAAGAACATTAACATTGGAGAAACTCTTCTTAACTATACGGAACCTCAGTCTTTTGAGCAAGCTATTGTCATGTTTAAGCAACGTTATTATGAATGTATCACAGCCAAACATGGTTTTGGTGATGAACATGACTTCTTAGATAATACTGGAGTTTACTCTCTTACTTCTCCTATGCCTGTCCTTGCCCTTCTTCCTATTACAAGAGGAGACCGTCGTTCTATTTTAATTGTAACAAAGTCAGAGGAGGCTGTTACTACTTGGTATGAACAGGCTACGGAAATTGTTATCGAGAGTATAACTAGAGTTTTGAAACAGCCTGATCCAGAGAATTACTGTCTCGGTTGGTCTTACTAATTGTCAGCCCCGGATAGGGGCTAATGCGACCGG
>JBAXGK010000114.1:0-6863 GCA_037139435.1 Candidatus Omnitrophota bacterium
GACGAGCGTTTCGGCGATGCCACGAGCTGAGTCCCAGGCGAGTTCGGTAACCACGAGTGGAGCTTCAGCTGTTCAAGCAGCTTCTACTTCTGCAAACCCGGTGGCCGAAGCCACGTCGCTGACGCAACTGGCTACGGCAGCTGCATCGACAGGCCCTAAAGTTCTTACGGTAAACCGAAAATTTAATTTTGTCGTCATCAACCAGGGAATTCAGCAAGGCCTTAAGATGGGGGAACAGCTTAAGGTTTTTAATCAGGGGCAGGAGATCGCAACGGTCCAGATTGAAAAGCTCTATGACAAGTTTTCTGCGGCCACCCTTGTGGAAGAAAACCCCAAGCAGCAGGTCGTTGAAGGCGATGAGATCCGCAAAGCCTAAACTCCTTTTCCTCTCACTGCTCTTGGGTGGGATCCTTCTATGCTCTCCCGCTTTTGCGGTCGATGAGGTGCAATTGAAGAACGATCTCAACGAGATCAAGAGCCGCCTGGCGGCCCTCGAGGAACGCCAGAAAGAAATTATTGCCAAAGAAGATCAGATCCTTAAAGAGCTCGATATCGTAAAAATCTGGGTTCACCGGAAATAATCTTTTTTCATGTCCCTCCTTTCATTTACAGGCCCCGGTCAATTTAACGGGATCTATGCCCCTCCGGGCGATAAATCCATTTCCCACCGAGCGATCCTTTTTGGTTCTTTAGCTGAAGGGGAGAGCGTCTACGAAAATTTCCTGGAAGCTGAGGATTGTCTCCACACATTGGAAGCGATGCGTCGGATGGGCGTCCAGATCCAGCATGAAAAAGGAACGGGCAAGGTCCGGATATTAGGAAAAGGGCTTAATAAGCTTTCTTCTCCGGGTCAGGAACTCTATCTCGGGAATTCCGGGACTTCCATGCGGCTTCTTCTTGGGATCCTGGCCGGTCAGCGTTTCGAGACGGTGCTTACCGGAGATCCGTCGCTTTCGGTCCGGCCCATGAGGCGTGTGACGGATCCCTTGAAGCAGATGGGCGCACAGATCAAAGGTAAGGAGAACGGTAATTTTGCGCCGCTCACGATCCGGGGCGGCAAACTTCGAGGAATTGATTTCGACAATAAGCTTTCAAGCGCGCAGGTCAAGTCCGCGCTTCTTTTTGCGGGGATGTACGCCGAGGGAAGAACCATGGTGCGTGAAGCCATTCCGTCGCGCGATCACACGGAGCGGTTCCTTGAGGCGGCCGGAGCGCGCTTTCAGAAAATTGGTAACAACCTTATTGTTGAGAAAACAGAAATGCTTTTGCCGATCCGCGCGCGTGTCGCGGGGGATATTTCCTCAGCCGCTTTTTTTATTGTGGGGGCGGCCATGATCCCGGGCTCTGAAGTGACCGTTCAGGATGTCGGGCTCAATCCCACACGGACCGGCCTTCTCGAAGTCCTCAAACGCATGGGTGCGAAGATTGAAACTGAAATCACGCAAACGATTCCGGAGCCGATGGGGACGATCCATGTGTGCGGCGCGAAACTAAAAGGTACGGGGATCACTCACGAGGAGATTCCGTCCTTGATCGATGAACTGCCGGTTCTGATGGTCGCGATGGCTCTTTCGGAAGGGGAAAGCCTTATTTCAGGAGCGGCGGAACTTCGCGTTAAGGAAACGGATCGTATTCAATCCATGGTCCGGAATCTCAAGGCGATCGGCGCGTCTATCGAAGAGCTTCCGGATGGGTCTCTTATCCGGGGCGTGGAGGGATTCCAGGGCGCGACCGTCGAGAGTTTCGGAGATCATCGGACGGCCATGAGTATGGGGGTGGCCAGCCTCGCCGCGAAGGGGACGATCACCGTGAACGACACGGCTTGCATCGCGACTTCATACCCTGCTTTTACGGATCATTTTTTTCGGCTCCTCAAGCCCTGAAATGCAGTTTGTTTTGGTTTGACACTGAAAAAGGCTTTCGATATACTACGGCCTCTACACCTGTTCTCCATTTAATTTTAAAAGGTTAACAGTGTTGCGCCGCATACCCTTTAATTCAAATGGAAAGCGGTGCTACAAACACCGACCCGCACAACAGATACGAAAAGGCAAAGCCCATGTTTTTGATCGATCGATTGTTAGGATTCTTTTCAAGTGATATTGGTATCGACCTCGGCACTGCAAACACTCTCGTTTATGTTAAAGGCCAAGGCGTTGTGTTGTGTGAACCTTCCGTGGTTGCCATTGATCGTTCGACCCACCAGGTCCTTGCTGTCGGGGAAGAAGCCAAGCGCATGCTCGGCCGCACGCCCGGAAACATCACCGCCATCCGTCCCATGAAGGACGGTGTGATCGCGGACTTTGATATCACCGAAGCCATGCTCCGTTATTTTATCCGCAAGGTCCATCGCCGTAAGACCGGCATCAGTCCGCGGGTTGTGATCGCAGTGCCCAGCGGGATTACCGAAGTTGAAAAACGTGCCGTGAAAGATTCCGCGGAACGGGCCGGAGCTCGGACGCCGGTTTATCTTGTGGAAGAACCTATCGCCGCGGCGATAGGGGTCGGACTTCCGATCCATGAGCCGGCGGGGAACATGATCATTGATATCGGTGGCGGGACGACCGAAATTGCGGTGATCTCTCTTTCAGGTATCGTCTTTGCCAAAAGCATTCGTATCGGTGGTGATGAGTTTGATGAGTCGATCATGTCTCATTTAAAGAAGGCTTACAATTTGATGATCGGGGAGCGCACGGCTGAAGAGATCAAGATCCGCATCGGATCCGCGTACCCGCTTGAAGAAGAAACGACTCTGGATGTCAAAGGACGCGATGTCCTTGCCGGCTTGCCAAAAACGATCAGTGTCACGAGTGAAGAGATTCGGGAAGCTCTCTCCGAGCCTCTTTCCGCGATTCTCGAAGCTGTTCGTATTGCCCTGGAACGGACGCCGCCGGAATTATCCGCGGATCTGATCGATCGTGGTTTGATCTTAGCAGGAGGAGGATCTCTTTTAAGGGGATTTGATAAGTTGATCAGCGAAGAAACAGGGCTTCCTGTTCACATCGCGGATGATCCTCTCACCGCCGTGGCGCTTGGTACGGGTCGTTATTTGAGCGATTTCCACCTTCTGAAGCGTTTGTCGGTGAATAGCAACGCTACCCGGGAATACTAAGCAGTTTTTCAGTTTTAGCGCTCTCCGAAAGCGGCCTCTTGCCATTTAAGCCGTCGTTTTTTCAGGATCATTTTCCTTTTTTGTTATCGGAGATTTTGCCAACATGCGGCGCTGGCGTTCGTATTATTTTCTCGCGGTTCCCGTCATTGCCCTCATCGCCTTTTTCCAATACCCCCGTTTTAATGAGTCCGTCCATTCTATTTTCTCCACCCTAGCCCGGCCCGCGTTTGTGCTCGGGGCAAGTCTTCGGGAGGGTTTTTATACGGTTCGCTATCAATCCGGAAATTTTCTGGATGCGGTCGGAAAACAAAAGGAATACCTCTCGCGAATTCAGGAGCTTGAGGGGCAGCTGATCCGTTTTCGTGAAATGGACCGGGAGAATCTACGGCTCAAGAAGCTTCTCAATTTTAGTCTTCCGCTTGCCACGCGAACCATCGGCGTTCGGGTGATCGGGGAGGATGTAACTCCCTGGAAAAAAGTGGTTTTGTTGGACAAAGGGAGCCGCCACAATCTCAAAAAAGACATGGTGGTGGTCGTGCCCGAAGGGCTCGCGGGAAGGATCCTGGAAGTTGAGCCTTACACGGCTCACGCGATTCTCTTGCCCGACCCGGATTCCCGCGTGAGCGCGCTCACGGCAACAAGCCGTGCCCAGGGGATCATTGCCGGGATAGGGACCGATAAATTGCAGATGAAATATCTGGCTCTGGACGCCGAAGTTGAGATCGGGGAGGATGTTACCACGTCCGGTGTTGGAAGTATTTTCCCCAAGGGCCTTCTGATCGGGAAGATCGAATCTATCGAGCGTGACAACGATGGACTGCATCTTCTAGCACTCGTCAAACCTTCCGTTCCATTCTCCAAGCTTGAGGAAGTGCTATGCCTCGTCTTGTCTCCGCAAAAGTAATTCTTTATTTTCTCGTGCTCGCGGTTCTGGACGGCACGGTGATGCCGGCTTTTCAGATCCATGCCGTGTATCCGAGTTTTCTTCTGCTTTTTATTTGTTATGCTGCTTTTCAATGGGGCGCCCCCAAGACCGTTTATGTCGCGTTTTGGGCCGGTCTTTTAAGGGACCTCTTGGGGGGCGGCTTGATCGGGCTCGATGCGACTCTTCTCGTGGCTTTAGCCCTGGCGCTTGATTTTCTGGTTCAAAAAATGGAACGCCAATTGCCGGGGATCTATTTCGTCGTTGCATTCCTTTTCGTTTTTTGCGCAGGGGCTCTGAGACTTTTGGTGTGCTACGCGGGCGAGATGCCGCCGTCTCTCGTCTGGAGCTATTTGGCGATGAGCGCGATGACCGCGCTTTACACAAGCGCTCTCTTGCCTCTCTTTAATTTTATAACGAACGGGTGGTTCGGCCATGCCTCCACCAAACAATACGAACTTTTCCGCTGACACCGCATGACATTTAAATGTTTAGGGGTATGCGGTGCAGTACTGTTAACCCCTCAAATCAAATAGAGAACAGCACTGATGTTCACACGGTTTCATTTCTTTCAGGCGTTTGTTTTTAGTCTCATCATCCTTCTGGGGTTGGGACTTTTTCAGGTGCAGGTTCTGCGTGGGTCTTACTACTATGAACTGAGCAAGCGTAACCGGGTCCGTCTTATCCCCCTCGAGGCTCCGCGCGGCCGCGTCTTCGACCAGAAGGAACGATTGCTTGCCGCAAACCGTTCTTCCTACAACATTATTGCGATCCCGGAAGATAGCACCCCCGAAGTTTACCCGAGACTTGCAAGGTTGTTGGGGGTCCCTGAAAAAGAAATCCGAAAGCGCATGAGCGCGGGCCGTGAGTATCCGTTTGCGCCGGCGGTGATCATGGAGGATGTTCCGCAAGAACTCGCGTTCCTGATCGAAGAACGGCGACCGGAACTTCCGGGCGTGAGCGTTCGCGTCGAGGGCATCCGGTATTATCCTTATGGCGAAACAGCCTCGCATGTCATTGGTTACATCGGGACGGTCAATGCCCGAGAATGCGAATTGATGGACCGTGACCGGTTCGGGGTAAACTCCAAGATCGGGCGTGCCGGTATTGAAAAGGCATTCGACGATTCGCTTCGCGGATGGCGGGGAGGGCAGCAGATCGAAGTGGACGCGCGAGGTCAAATGGTCCGGGTTCTTTCAGATCGTAAGCCTGAGGCCGGGGCCGATATCACGCTTACGTTGGATCTCGAATTCCAGAAGAAGATCATGGAACTGATCAAGGGCTTGCACGCAAGCGTTGCCGTGCTCGATCTTGAGACGGACGGGCTTCTGGCGATGGCCAGCGCGCCGGCCTATGACCCGAATATTTTTGTCTCACCTGCCTCCAGTGAACAGCGTTTACATGTTTTGAAGGACGAAAACTCGCCGATGTTGGATCGCGGGATCAATGCCGCTTATCCCCCCGGTTCGATCTTTAAACTTGTGACGGCGCTTGCGGGGCTTGATCTTGGGAAAATTACTCCTGAAACACGATTTCGGTGCACCGGTTCTTTCCAGTTGGGTCCCAAGTCGAAGCCCGCGCACTGCTGGCTCCGCGAGGGGCACGGGAGCCTTAATCTCTATGAGGCCCTCGAACGTTCCTGTAACGTCTATTTTTTTAATGTCGCCAAAAGATTGACGCCGGATGAGATCGCGCATTACGCGCATGAACTGGGCTTGGGGGAGCCCTTGAGGCTTGAGATCTCGCGCATGGCTCCCGGTCTTATTCCAGATTCCGCGTGGAAAAAAGCGCGTTTCAATCAGCCTTGGTATCAGGGCGAAACTCTCAACATGGCGATCGGACAGGGTTATATGCTCGTGACGCCGTTCGAGATTCTCCGGCTTACCTCGATCATTGCAAGGAACGGGAAGGTTGTCGAGCCCCATCTCGTTGTTCAGGACCGCACGATCATGCCCGAAGCTCCCCGGGTGGCCATTCAGGAGCAGAATCTCGATGTCATCAAGCGGGCCATGCTTCAGGTCGTGGAATCTGACTATGGGACCGGGCAATTGGCGCGTGTGGATTTTGACAAATTGGCCGGCAAGACCGGAACCGCTCAGGCACCGCCCCTTAAGTCGCACAGCTGGATGACCGGTTTTTTCCCCTATAAAAATCCGAAGATTGCGTTTGTTGTGTTCGTCGAGCATGGTGGATCCGGTGGCATCACGAGCGCACGACTTGTGAAGCAAATACTCGAGATGTGGAGGGACCTGAATGTTTCGCCGATTGCTTAACGGGATCCATTTCCCGCTCCTCTTTTCCGTCGTAGCCTTAGCGGCGATCGGGATCCTTTTCATTTATAGCGCGTCCTTTCGCGATCCGGGGAACTATGAATCCAAACAGGTCTTCTGGATCCTTACGGGTCTGGCGGTTCTCGTCTGCGTTCCCCTTATCGGGTACCGTCCTTTTCTGAGCGTTTCTTACCCTTTTTATGTCGTGACGCTGATCTTGCTCGTGCTGGTTGATTTTTTTGGCAACAAGGTTTTGGGAGCGCAGAGGTGGCTGACACTGGGGCCGATCGCGATCCAACCTTCTGAATTCGCGAAAGTGGGAGCGCTCCTGGCCGGCGTTAATTTTCTGGGGTCTCATCATCCCTGGGAGGGACAGACGAAGACGGTGAGCCTCGCGCTTTTGCTTTTGGCGGTTCCACTCTTTTTGATCATCAAACAACCCGATCTCGGGACAGCGCTGTTGTTTATTCCCATGTCGGTCGTCATGCTTTTCCTGTGGGGCGTCCGGAAGCGTTTCCTGGTCGCGAGTTTTAGCGCGCTGGTGCTGGTCGCCCCTCTC
>JBAXGK010000115.1:0-6817 GCA_037139435.1 Candidatus Omnitrophota bacterium
CTGCGAGATGGTCGGCCTTGGAATTCGAGGCGAGACGGAATTCGGCGCGCGAAAGCATTTTTTTTACATCGGAGAGAAAAAGAAAATCTTTTTGAAACGGAAGTTTCTTCTGAGATCCGGAAAACCACTGGACGAGAGGGTGGTCCGAATCAAATTTCACGAGCCCCATCGGGAGACGTTTTGTCCCTTTCGAATGGACGAAAACATAATGTTCTTTCTTTGGATCGAGGACTAGAAGCGAGGCGTGAGCGAGACCGAACTGCCGGTCAATGAAACGTGTGATGAGCTTGATGAGTCGATCCGGCCGTTTGAGCCGCACCATGCTCCGGGCCACATCCCGCAGGACTTCCTGATAATCAACTTTTGGGATCTTCGGAGTATTCACTTTGGTCGGCATAAAAATATCCCCGTCTTGACGGGATCTCTTTCTGGGCCCTCACCCTATCGGGCGGCCAGGGCTCCGGCTTTACTGTCTCGCCACTAAGAACCGCGCAAATCGAATCGAGACGTCGACCCTTCGGATCTGTTGAACTCTACGAACCCTTGGCAAGAATATCGATCTTGTCCTGAACGTCTTTTTCGAGATATTCAAGGCTAAGAGGCTTGGTAATGTAATTATCCGCTCCAAGCCGCATGGCTTCCTCTATCTTCTCTTGCGTCTCCACAGCGGTCACCATGATGACCTTCACTTTGGGATACAGCTCTTTGATCTTCTTCAAGGCTTGAAGACCATCCATCCCGGGCATCTGGATATCCAGAAGGACAACCTCGGGCTGGCAGAGGGCCATCTGCTGAAGGGCTCGGGCCCCATCATTGGCAACCGCAACTTTAAAATCGCGATCTTCAAAAAAAGATTTCAAAAATTCACAGATCTCGATTTCGTCATCCACGATCAACAATTTATTCATCCTTGAATTCCTCCCTGCGTGAGTGTGTCCGAAATTGATTAACGACATGTGGAAATCTCTTTATTTTTGTCCGGCACCCAAAACCTGTACGCCGGACCTCTCCGTCCCCATCCCCAGGCTCCTCGCCCCTTCAGCCGCATAGGGCATCTGAAGGATAAACATACTCCCGACCCCCACCTGGCTTTCAACACGAATTGAACCGCCATAACGATGCACGATCTGCTTGGTTACAAAAAGCCCAAGCCCCACGGCCTCGTGGCGCGTCGTGTAGAACGGATTAAACACCTTGTCAAGATGCTCGGCTGGGATCCCTTTTCCCGTATCCGAACAAACGATCTCAATAAGTTCCTCAGCCCGGAGATACTTCAATTCCACAACGATCTTCCCCTCTGAACCCACAGCCTCCACGGCATTCAGAAGCAGATTGAGGAAGATCTCTCGGATCTCCTGCCTATTCGCAAAAAAGAGCGGCAGTTCTGGGTCCAAGTTCCTTACGATCTCGATCTTATCCATCGAGGCTTGATAGGCTAAGAGTGAAAGCGTCTCGTCGAGCACTTTTTCTAAAGCGATCCACTCCTGCGGACCCCGGGAACCCTGCGAATACATCAAAAGCTTCCTAGTAATATCGGCCGCACGTCGCGTTTGCTTCACTATCGTATTTAGAGCATCCTGAACATTCGGCTCAAGCTGTTTAGACCCTTTCTGCATGAGCAGGACCTGGGCCTTTCCGGAAATAATAGCCAAGGGATTATGGATCTCATGGGCAATCCCCGCGGCTAACTTCTCGATGGCATTCAATTTGGTCTTCTGAACCCATTGGGACTGGGAATCCTGGAGCTCAAAGTTAAGCTGCCTCAAACGCTTCACGACCAATGCGTTATGCACACAAGGCGCAATTGCGGCTGCGAATTCTCTAAAGAAATGGAAGTCCCCCTGGTCAAACACGGTATCCGGCACAAGTGCCCCAAAGGCGAGAAGCCCGACGAGTTCCCCTTTGACAAAGAGAGGAATGACCCAGGCCGCTTGGAGAGAATCAAGATCATGCGCCAACGCATTCGCTTCCTGCCAAGAGAGGCTCTGAAGTACCGGACCGCGCATCAGCACATGAGGCCCCGTCTGATGGATCTTCTTTAAAAGCTGCGTGTCGGAGGCGAGACGGATCTTTTTGGAAGCTGAGATCGACCAACCAAAAGCTGATGCGACCTCAAAATGGCTCTGAAGCGTGTCTGGCACGAGGAGCGCCACGGTCTTCAGCTGCAGCACCTCACCGAATGTATTCACCACCAGGTTCGAGATCTCCTGGAGGTCAAGATTGACAGCCAGATCGCCCGTCAGGTCCATCAGGGTCATTTGGGCAAATGTTTTTTTGTGAAAAAAATATTTCTCGAGGAATTTCTTTATCAAACGCTCCGTGTTTTTATACGCCGCCACAAAGATCAGCGTCATCACGAGGATCGGAAGCAACGGATGGTGCACCCACGGGTTCGAGATCCCGGAAGACGGGATCAGAAAAGGAAGCAGGTAGGCCGCTAAAGCTCCCAAGGAGAAAAGGACGAGACCGACCAGGATCTTTTTTAGGACCGTCTTCGGAGTTCTTACATGAGAAGACATATCTTTTTTGAAAATGAGGTGATCCCCTTTTTTTACGGCTTGATTCCCCGAACCGCTTCAACGCATTTGGGGCAGAGAGATCCGTGCTCGGGATCCCGGCCAAGAGAGGGTGAATAATTCCAGCAGCGAACACACTTGGCGCCTTCGGCCTTGGTCACAAGGACCTTCAGTCCGAATTTTTTCTGGAGCACCGCGGAAAGACCTTCTGCGGCCTCCATACCCTCCATGGCCTTTGTTTCCAGAACGACCTGGGACACGACAAAAACGCGGGCGAGTTCTTTTTCATATCTATGTAATATTTCGGCCGATTCCGGATCTTCTGCAGTGAAGATCACCTTCGCCTCAAGCCCGGCCCCGATCTCCTTGGTCTCGCGCTTTTTTTCAAGGAAAGGTGTGATCGCGTTACGGACTTCGCGAAGATGCTCCCAATCCCGGAATTCATTTCCCGTCTTACCTCCGACGGATACGGGCCATGCGCTGGCATGCACGGTTGCCACGCCTTCCTCCAGTTTATAAGATTTCCACACCTCATCAGCCGTGAAAGGAAGGATGGGAGCCACGATCTTCACCAGGCGCGACAGGATATAAAAAAATGCCGTCTGGGCGGAGCGGCGAAGCCAGGAATCTGGGGCCGCGGTATAGAGCGTATCCTTCAACGCGTCCAGATAATAAGCGCTCAAATCCACCACGCAGAAATCGTAGACCTCGCGGTAGATCTCATGGAACTCAAAGCGCTCGTAGAGATCCGTAACCGATGCGACCAAGTGATCGGCCTTAGCCATCGCCCAGCGGTCGAGCGGATGCAGTTTTTCATAAGGCACGGCGTTCTTCGCAAGATCGAAGTCATAAAGGTTCGAAAGAAAATAACGGAACGTGTTGCGGATCTTGCGGTAAGTATCCACCAACTGCTTTAAGATCTCATTGGAAAGCCGGACATCGAATTGGTAATCGCAGGAGGTCACCCAAAGCCGAAGCACGTCCGCGCCAAATTCCTTCATCACATCCTGAGGGGTGACGACATTCCCTGCGGATTTTGACATCTTCTTTCCCTGCCCATCCATCACGAATCCGTGTGTCAGAACACTCTTGAACGGACTTTTATTTTCAAGCGCCATTGACGTTGTAAGCGCACTTTGAAACCATCCCCGGTGCTGGTCGGAACCCTCGAGATAAAGATCCGCGGGATATTTGAGACCCGGATGCTGATGGAGCACGGCCTGATGGCTCACTCCTGAATCGAACCAAACGTCGATGATATCGGTTTCTTTTTCAAATTCGCTTTGGTGACATTTCGGGCATTGGATGCCTTCGGGAAGAAATGCCTCCGCTGGGTGCGCAAACCACGCGTCGGCCCCTTCTTTTTTAAAAAGTTCCAGGATCTTCGCTTTGGATTCTTTGACGAAGTGCACCCCCGTGCAATGCTTGCAACGGATCACCGGGATAGGCACGCCCCAATACCGCTGCCGTGAGAGACACCACTCCGGCCGCGTCTCCACCATGGCCCCGATGCGATTCTTGCCCCAATCGGGAATAAATTGAATGTCCTTTTCGATGGCTCCCTGCATGCGTTTGCGGAGGTCTTTATGATCGATCTTCATGAACCATTGCGTGGTCGCGCGAAAAAGAATCGGTTTTTTGCAGCGCCAACAATGCGGATAGCTGTGCGGGTAGTCTTCCTCTTTAAGGAGCAACCCTTTTTCGGCTAAGAGGGCTGTGATCTTTGGATTGGCTTTAAAAACATGTTCTCCTTTGCAAAAAGGGAATTCTTCGGTGAATTTCCCGCGCGAATCCACAGGCGAAAGGATCGGCAGACCGTTCTCCAGATGCCCGTACTTGTAGTCGTCTTCTCCGTGTCCCGGCGCGATATGCACGATCCCCGTGCCGTCTTCACTTGAAACGTAATCCGCCGTGATCACTTTCCCCTTACGATCCAGGAACGGATGCTGGTATTCCAGACTTTTAAGTTCCTGCCCGGTCACGGACTTGATGCAACTGACGCCGCTGAGATCGATCTTGTCTTTCAATTTCGCATCGAGAGCCTTGGCGAAGATAAAGGCTTCATTCCCTCTTTGAAAGATCCCGTATTCAAGCTCGGGATGCACAGCCGCTCCGACGTTCGCCGGCAACGTCCATGGCGTGGTGGTCCACACCAGCAAATAAGCCGAAGTCCCGGAGGGAAGCTGAAAAATATTTCTCGGATCCTGAACGGGGAATTTCACATAGATTGATTTTGAAATCTTATCTTCGTATTCAAGCTCGGCTTCGGCCAGCGCCGTATCGCAGTCATAACACCATGGAACGGGTTTCAATCGCTGTTCGATAAAACCGTCTTCGTAGAGCTTAAGAAAAGACGCCGCGATCGAGGTCTGGTAGGCGTAGTTCATGGTCAGGTAGGGTTTGTCCCATTCCCCAAAGATACCGAGCCGCTTGAAGCCTTCGCGCTGGATCTCGACAAATCTTTCGGCGTATTTGCGCGCTTGTTGCCGGAACTCGACCCGGTCCACTTCCTCTTTGCGCTTACCCATTTCCTTGAGGCAGGCGTGTTCGATCGGCAGCCCGTGGCAGTCCCAGCCCGGAACATAGAGGGCATCATGACCGCGCATGGTCTGGTACTTCACGATGAGGTCTTTCAAGACTTTATTAAGCGCGTGACCGATATGGATGTGACCATTCGCATAAGGAGGACCATCATGAAGAACGTACTTGGGCTTGCCCGAGGACTTCGCGCGGATCTCAGCATACACACCTTCCGCCTCCCAGCTTTTGAGCATCTCCGGCTCGCGCTGCGCCAGATTCGCCTTCATGGGAAAGGAAGTTTGCGGAAGATTAAGTGTGTCTTTGTAGTTTTTGGGTTCAGTCATAATGATTCGCGCAACGCACAAAGCGCAACGCACAACGTAAGAGTTTTTTCGTCGCGCGTTGAGCGTTGATCGTTGCGCCCTTTTAGAAGTTCTTTATCGCTGCCGTGATCAATTTATCCAGTTTCGGACCGGCTTCATTGGCGGTCTTGATGATCTCTTTGATATCACAAGGTTCCAAGTGGTCCGGATCACAAGTGTCCGTCACAATACTCACACCCAGTACCTCCATTCCCATGTGCACGCCCACGATCACTTCCGGCACCGTGGACATCCCGATAAGATCCGCGCCCCACTGCCGCATCATCCGATATTCCGCCCTGGTCTCAAGGCACGGGCCGGTCACTCCGATATAAACCCCCTGGTTGACCGGAACCTTGACTTCTTGCGAAGCCTTTTTTGTAAGATCGATCAGGCGTTGGGAGAAAGGCTCGCACATATCCGGAAACCGGGAGCCGAGCTTGTCCAAGTTGGGACCCACCAGAGGATTCACGCCCATGAAATTGATCTGGTCCGTGAGAAGCACGATCTCGCCTTTTTTATAGCTCAAGTTCAGTCCCCCGGCCGCATTTGATACTAGAAGGATCTTGGCGCCAAGCTGTTGAAGGACACGCACGCCGAACGTCACATCGTCCAGAGAATACCCCTCGTAGAAATGAAACCGGCCTTCCATGGCCGCGATCTTTTTCCCGGAAAGTTCCCCGAGCACGAGTTGCCCTTTATGAGATTCCACGGTCGATTGTGGGAAATGAGGCAGCTTGTCATACGTAAAAACGGTCTCGGGCTTGATCCGCTGGGCCAGATTCCCGAGCCCGGTCCCGAGGATCAGCGCTATCTCCGGCTTAAAATCCGTTTTTTTCCGGATGGCCGCAACGCAAGCATCGATTTTTTTCAAAAGTGCGCTTTGAGGTTTCTGCGTGCGCTTCATAGCCATAAAATCATCCTCCTATTGGAATTGATAAGCGACCCTTAAAAGAAGCGCGACAAGGATCTTGTTCGTGAGATAGAGCAGGAAAAAAGCAAGAAGCGGTGAGAAGTCCATCATCCCGATACGGATCGGAAGCCGCCGCAGCGGTGCAAGGATCGGATCCGTCACCTGGATCAGGAATTGCACCGGCCCGGAGAAGGGATCCACCGGAAACCACGAGATGATGATCCTCGCGAAGAGCAACCAGTAAAGGATCGTGCAGATCCCGTTCACCAGCATCGCCAATCCCTGAAAAACAATACCGAACACGAACATTTTTCATCCTTCGCGCGCAACGGTCAACGCTCAACGCGCAACGAAAAGGTTTTTACGTTGAGCGTTGCGCTTTGCGCGTTGTGCGCCTTTAGAATTTCGCAATCGCTGCCGTGATCAATTTATCCAGCTTCGGCCCGGCTTCGTTCGCGGTCTTGATGATCTCTTTAATATCACAGGGCTCCAGATGGTCCGGATCA
>JBAXGK010000116.1:0-6738 GCA_037139435.1 Candidatus Omnitrophota bacterium
TGACGACCACGATGGCGGCCAATGCCTTGGGGATCTCGCCTCAGGCGGTAAATAAAGCTATCAAGGAAGATCGCCTTGACGCGACCGAGTTTGTGGGACGGTATTTCATTCTTATAAGCGAAGTGAAGAGATTCGCAAAAGCTACCGGACGGAAATTTCTCAGTAATTAGGGGGAGGACGATCCATGAAATATAAGCTATTCGTCAGTGCCAACCAGACCGAACTTCGCGATGAGCGCTTGGCCATCAAGGATGTCATTACGGCTAACGCGACGCTCAGGGGCTTTTTCGACGTGTTTCTCTTTGAAGATCTTCCGGCGAAAGAGAAGTCTGCGGCTGCGACTTATCTTCGGCATGTGACAAACAGCGATGTTTATGTCTGTATCCTCGGACAGAAATACGGAGACAAGGGGAAAGACGATCTTTCAGCCACTGAACGGGAATTCCGGGCGTTCCGGAAAGCGAAGCCTGGCGGCGAGATCATGGCGTTTATCAAGGGGGCTTCGGCCGAGGACAAGAGAAGAGATCCGGGGATGCAGGATTTTCTGAAAGAGGTTAAGGCGTCTTTTATTTACAAGCGTTTTCAGAATGCCGATGCGCTCAAGACGCAAGTGCTCAACAGTCTCATTTCGTTTCTGGATGACAAAGGGGAATATTCCAAAGGGCCTTTTGATAAAACGGTTCGTAAAGATCTTGGCTATGACGCGATCGACGAAAAACTGGTAAAAGATTTCCTTCAAAACCGCGCGATCAAGCTAAAAGTCGCGGTCCCCAAGGGATCGATAAAGAAATTTCTCGTCGATGCTGTCAAGATCGTCAAAAAAGAAGGCGCCCGCTTTTATCCGACCAATACAGCGATTCTTTTCTTCGGCCAGGATCCGACCGGCCATATTTCTCATCATGAGATCCGTATCGCCCGGTTCCAGGGGACATCAAGAGTGTCTATGATTGATTCAAAGGAGATCAAGGGGCCTGTTTATTCGATGCTGGAGGAAGCGGAAACCTTTTTCAAAAGGAATACACGGCTTGCCAACAAGATCGTCGAATTCAAGCGCGTGGATATCCCGGAATATCCGTTCGAGGCAGTACGCGAAGCCATTGTCAACGCGATCGCGCACCGGGACTATACACGGACCGGGTCTCCCCTCATGGTCGCTATTTTCGATGATCGGGTCGAGGTTCGCAACCACGGTGGACTTTTGCCTCAGATGAACATTAAAAAACTGGAAGGCAACCATGCCACGCGTAACGAGGCTATTTGCGCTATTTTCCACGAAACGATGGATATGGAGCGTTTCGGTACTGGTATCGGCAAGATGAAGAAACTGATGAAGGAGCACGGCCTTGCAGCGCCGGAGTTTTCGGAAGAGGGCGATTTCTTCGTGGTGAAATTCTATGGGCCGGGCGAGAAAATCCTGGGTCTTGTTCCCAGTATTCCTGAGGAGCGGCAAACCGATCTCAAGAAACTTGGTTTGAATGAGCGCCAGATTGACGCATTGCGGCTAATGGTGAATGAAAAGAAAGTCTTTTCGAATCAAGCGTACCGTGCTCATTTCAAGGTGAGTAATCAAACTTTTGTTAGAGACATGAAGCTAATGGTTGAAATAGGGCAAGTTCGCGCTGCGGGCAAAGGGCGTTCTTTAAGATTCTCCGCCGAGTAGTGTCATGCAAATCCTGATTTTGTCACGGAACTGTCATGAAAGGGCTAATGTCACGGAAACCTTGGAAATGTCACGAAAAATGTCACGAAACAAGAAACGAGCGAAATGCGTTAAGCAATCGTTAAGTGATTTTTCGTAATCGTGAAATGCTCCGAAAACGTCAGATATTCGTCAGACGATTTCCTGGAATCGTCAGGCTTCTCGCTTGCTGCGCCATTAAATAATCTCGCAATGCAATCAGAAGTTTAAAAGATTCTTTTTTTGTTCCGAAAGTCCTTTCTTGCCAATCCTGGAAAATTTCAAAATGAAAGTTTTGTTAAAAACATTTGGCTGACCGGTGGGACTCATATACACGAGCTATCATTCAGGTGCTGAGTCTGCTCTACGAAACCCCGTCGACGCTCTAACGGCGGGGATTTCATTCAAGAAGTTCTTGCCATGGTGCTATTGATTTTGACCGGAGTTATGGTAGTCTTCTAGGGTATCCATTAGGAAACATATGTATCTACAAGGAAACGGTGCTCTATGCTAAGAGAATCGGAACTGCTCGTGCTCAATCGCCTGACCCTCGATCCGGAGGGAAAGGGGTTTGTGTCTCAGATTGGTAGGGACATTGGAAGGAGCAAAGGGGAAGTCAGCAAGGCGGTTAAAGAGTTGAAGCATTGCGGCCTTGTTCGCACGGAGACTTCGGGTCGGAACATGGTCTGTTCGATCGATAGCCGCTCGCCGGTATTTACCCAATTGAGGAGGTCTTTTAACCTTCTGGAGGTTATGCCGCAGGTCGCAGGGCTACGGAAGTGCTCCGTAAAGATAGTTTTGTTCGGCAGTTGCTCGCAAGGGACGGATACTGCAAAAAGTGATATCGACATTCTTGTGGTCACCCAAGACAAGTCTGAAGTTCAAAAAGCGGTGCAAAAGATCAAGTTTCCGCGCTCCGTGCAATGGGTCATCAAGACTCCTCAAGAATATGTGATTTTGAACGGCAAGGAGCCTGTTTTTGCCGCAGAGTTGTCGCGAGGTATTTTATTGTGGGAGGCTCCCGGTGAATCCGGAAATGAATGATTGTCTGAAGCAGGGGAAGATCGTACGGTTCCCGGAGGCCCGCAAACTTTCAGCGAAAGAACTGGAAGTTGCCGGAGAAGACCTGAAGGCCTGCCGCGAGAGCATGGAGCAGAAGAACTACAAATGGGCGACCGTCCAGGCTTATTACGCGATGTTTCACGCCGCGCGGACGCTTCTTTATCACAAGGGTTATCGGGAGAAAAGTCATTACTGTCTGATCCGTGCCGTGAAAGCGTTCTATGTGGACGAGAATTTGCTTGAGGCGCGGCTTGTGGAGAGTTTTCAAATGGCCAAGGCTTTACGCGAGGGTGCTGATTATGAGAACACTTACGATGCGGAAACGGCCGCCTCTTTGGGAGAGCAGGCCGGAGAATTTATTAAAACCGCCCAAGCAATCATCGGGGAAAAGAAATAGGAAATGCCAGAGTCCGAAAGCCTTTTGTCGTCTCCTGCCCTTTTTTAAAATCGTTGGAAATTCTCAAAATGAATAAAGTTTTTATCTTTACGCTGGGATGTCAGATGAATACTTACGATTCTCAGGTTGCGGCGGGGATCTTGGAAAAAGCTGGCTTTGAAATCATTGTGGAAGGCGAGGGCCCCGGGGATGGCTTGCTGATCTCGGGGAGGCCTTCTATCTCTCAAGGCGCAGACATTGTCTTGATGAATACTTGCTCGGTGCGTGATCATGCTGAGGAGCGTGTCTGGGGCCGTCTGGGGCTCCTCGGGGCTGAAAAAAAAGAGCGTCCGGAACTTATCATAGGGCTCATGGGTTGCATGGTCGAGGAACACCGGGAAAAACTCTTCAAAAGATTCCCATACCTGGATCTGATGGTGGGGACGCGTCACATCAAAGAGCTTCCGGAAATGATCCGACAGGTTCATGAATCGCGTAGGCAAGTTGCCCTCGCGCCAGGGCGCGAGGACTATCGCGTGCGGGCCCAGGGACAGCCCGCTACGCGGTTTGCCCGTATCAAGCAAGACGGCATCTCGATTGAATACAGCGAAACCACCAAACGCGATAGTGGCTTTCACGCATGGCTTCCCATCATGACCGGCTGCAATAAGGAATGCACGTTCTGCATTGTCCCGATGACGAGGGGAAGCGAAGTTTCTATGCCGGCGCGGGAAGTGTACCGCGAGGCGGAACGTCTTGTGGCGGATGGTGTTAAATGGATCACGTTGTTGGGGCAGAATGTGAATAGCTATAACGGCGGATCGACGGACAACGGACAACGGACAACGAGTGGCCGAACCGTTGATCCTTGCCCGTTGCCCGCAGTTCAGGATACGTTATTCCCTGAATTGTTGGAAATGCTCTGCAAAATAGAGGGCTTGGAGCGCTTGTCATTCACCACGTCCCACCCGCAAGACGCGACGGAAGAACTTTTTCAAGTGATCGCGCAAAATCCAAAGATCGGCCGGCGGTTTCATCTGCCGCTCCAGTCCGGTTCGGATCGTATTCTTAAACGCATGAAGAGGCATCACACCTACGCGGATTATAAAGCGATGATCGATCGGTTACGTACTTTGGTGCCGGAGATCTCGATCACGACCGACATTATTGTGGGATTTTCAGGCGAAACTGAGGAAGACCAGATCGCGACGCGGAGCGCCCTTGAGGAAATACGGTTCGACAGTGCTTTCATTTATAAATATTCCGTGCGGCCTGGAACGCCCGCGGCCCAACTCTTGGATGATGTCTCGTCTGACCTCAAGGCTTTGCGCAATCAAGAACTGATCATGATCCAGCGGAAGATCACGGAAGACAAAGGCCGGTTGTTGATCGGACAGGTGAGAAGGGTTTTTGTGGAAGGACGCAATGCCGATAAACCTAAGGAGCAAATAGCTCGTATGGATCAAGACCGTCGCGTGATCTTTGAAGCGGATCAGGATTGTGTGGGGCAATTCGTTTCAGTAGAATTTATAGGACTGCATCACGAGACTTTCCGCGCAAAACTTCATTAATCTCGTTGAACCTGCAGCATTTCTTCCAGATTAATGATCTGGAATCCCTCATCCTCCATAGCCGGAATCTCGGTGGCTAAGACTTCCAGGGTTTTCGTGCGGTAGTGCCCGATCGCGATGGCATTGCCGTTTTCTCTCGCGACTTGTCTCAGCTGCTGGAGTTGGGCAAGGATGGAAGGCTTTGAGTCTTCATTGTCCAAAAAAACGCCGCGGGTGAGGATCGGAAGGCCGATCGCGCGAGCAACGGAGGGTACCACGGACTCCTTTGTGGTGTAGCTGTCCAGAAAGAAGAGCCCCCTGCGTTTGAGCTCTTTAAGAATGACCGTCATCATTTCCCGACTTGTTGTGCCGCGTGATCCCATATGATTGTTCACGCCAACGTGATGGGGTACCGAATCAAGGTCTCGAGAGAGCACGCTTAGAATATCCTCCGGACTCATGGTGTCCACGATTAGCCCCCGGCCCGGGATCTTATCCTGCACGGTATCGAGAGGAAGGTGCAGGATGATCTCAGCGCCTGTCGTGTGGCTCAAATTTCCAAAATAACGTGAATAGGGAAGTAGCGGCAAAATAGCGTAAGTGACCTTATCGCTTAAGGCTGTGAGCCGATCCCTGTCCTGGAGGTGGTAGCCGATATCATCAATAACGAAAGTAACCTTCGGCTGTGATGAGAAACGCCTGGGGCCGGTTTTGATGGGATGTTTAACGGCGGGGGTGTTTGCGGAAGGGCTCGGCCGGACGCGATGCGTGGCCGCTTTTTTTACCGTGACCGGACGTGCTAAGATCCAGAAAACTCCGGCGGCGCAAAGAACCATCGCTACAGAGACGATGATCCCGTGTTTTTGTTTTTTTGTCAGCTTGAATTTGAACAGTTTTTTCCGGGCCATGAAGCGTCCTTTATATCATAAGAACGGCAAAAAGCCCGACGAATTAACCTGATGCCGATGAGCGGAACGACCAAGAAAAGCGTTACCCCTTTCCCGAGTGGTGTTTTCCTCGCCGCCAGGCGTCATTTCGCGCCTTGCAAGTCATGCCGTGTCTTGATAGGATAGCTCGCGATACAATCTTGGAGATTTTTTATGGAAGTTGAGAAACCGTCGTTTAAAAAATGCGCAAAAGGCTTGATCGACCTCGTTTTAAACAACGAAGGGCATGATCTTATTTATCGTGAATTCTGCGCTGTGGCGCCCAAACTCAAGAGCTATGCGTTTCCGGCGTTTTGTCGAGAGTATGTCCCCGCCAAGCTGGCTTTGGGATGCGTCTATTGGGTGGGTTGCTGTGCGCATCACCGGATCGAGGATAAGGAGCTCAAGAATCTCTATTTTAGAGAGGTCATGAGTCTTTTTGGATCACCGAAGTCCCTTGAGGAAGCGACGCGTTTCAGCGAGAGCCTTTATGCTTCAAACGCGGACAAGGAGCAGTCGCCAGTCTTTGGCGTTCTGGTGCATCTTTTTCATAAGCTGGGGCTTGAGGCCATCGTGAAGCCCGGGGACAGTGACGTCGGGGAGCTGAGCTCAGGCTTTCATTTTATGATGCATGTAAGTGAAGCTCTTAAGATCGTTTTTGAAACGCAATTTGACGAATTTCTTTACGCCAACGAAGATCTCCGAATTACGGATACAAGAAAGAAGGCCTAGCATGATCCAAAAGATCCACCGTAACAACATGGTCTGGATTGACATGGAAATGACGGGACTCGACCCGGAAAAAGAAAAGATCCTTGAGATCGCGACGATCATCACAGACGGGAATCTGAATGTTTTGGCGGAGGGGCCTGATCTTGTGATCCATCAACCCTCGAGCATTCTCAGGGGCATGGATGAGTGGAACCAGGACCATCACGCCAAGTCGGGTCTCATTGAATCTGTCAAGTCATCGACCATGACGGTTAAAAAGGCTGAGCAGTTGACATTGGATATCATCCAGGAATATTGCAAGCCCAAGAAAGCGCCGCTTTGCGGAAATTCGGTGCATCACGACCGGAGGTTCCTCTTGAAGTACATGCCGAAGATCGATGGGTATCTTCATTATCGGCACGTGGATGTGAGTTC
>JBAXGK010000117.1:0-6726 GCA_037139435.1 Candidatus Omnitrophota bacterium
AAAACCCAGAGAAACACCGGGACCTTGGTGATCGACACAACAAAAAAAACAAGTGGGACAAGGAATATCACCGTCATTAAATTCACGCCCACCCATTTAAAACGCCACCAAGTCGTAAACAGCGGCAGGGAAAAAGCGGTTAAGATGAGGGCGATGCGTTGGAGATAAGTCTCAGGACTTTCGGTGTTCTTAAGCTGGACAAGCGAGTAGATAAGAAGATACGTGAGGAGAAATACGATCCCCAAGCCAAACGCGAAAGCGATCTGACGCCGGGTCCGTGAGCCCATGGCCTAGTCCCAATTCCGATCAATCGAAGCATAGCTGAGATTGGGGCTGTCCGGACTACCGTTCAGGGAAAATAAATTAAAGTCAGGACTGCCCTTGTCAAACATCTGAGAAGAAAATTTCAGACAAGGGTATGTCTTTGTCACTTATGAGATTGCAACGCCTGTTTGTGGATCAAAGAAAAGCGCCTTACTCATGTCGAACACCACTTGGAGGTCCTGGTTCATGGCGGCCGTGTCCTGGTTAGAGACACGCACCACGAAATTGTTGGTTCCGCAGGTCAAATAAAGATAGATCTCCGACCCCATCGGCTCCACCACATCGACTGTCGCCGTGATCGTGAACTCCGGGCGCGCGTCCTGAGCAAAAATTTTGTCGTAAATATCCTCGGGACGTATCCCCATGGTAAGCGTCTGGCCCTTGTACTGAGCGATACGTGAATAAAAATGCGGCAAGATGCGCAACTTGATGCTGCGGTCCTGAAAATAATAGTCTCCGTCCTCAGCAAGGATGGTCCCTTTCAGAAAGTTCATTGGAGGAGAACCAATAAACCCTGCCACGAATTTGTTATGGGGACGCTCATAAAGATTGACCGGATCCGCCACCTGCTGTACGAGTCCGTGATGCATCACCACGATCCGATCTCCAAGCGTCAAGGCCTCCACCTGATCGTGCGTCACGTAGATCATGGTCGACTGAAGTCGGTTGTGCAACTTCTGAAGCTCCATCCGCATCTGGACGCGGAGTTTAGCATCGAGATTGCTCAAAGGTTCGTCAAAAAGAAAGACCTTGGGTTTGCGGACGATCGCGCGGCCAACCGCAACTCGCTGACGTTCTCCGCCCGAAAGTTCCTTGGGACGACGCTTCAACATCTCCATGGTCAACCCCAAGATCTCGGCGGATTCATGAACGCGCCGCTCGATCTCTTTAGTCGGATAACGGCGCAGCTTCAAACCGAACGCAAGGTTCTCATAGACGGTCATGTGGGGATAAAGAGCGTAATTCTGGAAAACCATCGCGATATCGCGATTTTTTGCAGGGACGTGATTGACGAGCACGTTCTCGATAAAAATCTCACCTTCCGTGATATCTTCAAGCCCGGCGATCATGCGAAGCGTGGTGGATTTTCCGCAACCGGAGGGTCCGACCAGCACCACGAACTCCCGATCCGGAATCTCAAGAGAAACATTATTGACCGCCCGGACGCCGTCCTTGTAGATCTTCGAGAGGTTCTTTAGAGTAACGTTCGCCACAAAATCCCCTTATGAGTGGATCAGGAAAGATATTCGAGCAAAAGCCCGAGCTTTTGTTTCAGGTCCTGGCGATCGATCACCATATCCACAAGACCATGCTCAAGCAAAAATTCTGAAGTCTGGAAATCCGCGGGAAGTTTTTGACGGATCGTCTGTTCAATGACACGCGGCCCTGCGAAGCCCAGGAGTGCCCGCGGCTCCGCAATGATAATGTCCCCCAGGGACGCGAAACTCGCCATGACACCGCCCATCGTGGGATTCGTAAGGACCGAAACAAAAGAAAGTCTTTCTTTTTGATACCGCGCGAGCGCCACGGAAGTTTTGGCCATTTGCATAAGGCTCAGGGCTCCTTCGTACATGCGCGCGCCTCCGCCCGACCCCGAAACAATGATCAGAGGTAATTTGTTTTCGAGAGCATACTCGATTAGCCGCGTGATCTTTTCACCGACCACCGAACCCATGGAACCCATAATAAACCTGGAATCTGTCACGCCTAACGCGCAGGCACGCCCAAGGATCTTCGCCGTTCCCGTCACACAGGCTTCTTTCAGGCCGGTTTTTTTCTGGTCCTGCTTGATCTTGTCGGGATAGGCTTTGACGGCTGAAAATTTCAGTGGATCCTCTGAGCGAAGGTCCGCGTTCATCTCCACAAAAGATTTCTCATCCGAAAGGTGGTGGATACGCTCCATAGCCCCCATGATGAAGTGATAAGAGCATTTCGTGCAGACAAGGAGGTTCTCTTTGAGGGTCTTGTTGAACATGACCGCCTGACAGCTGGGACATTTCGTCCACAGGCCGACGGGCATGCTTTTTCTTCTTAGACCTTTTGTTACCAGAAGTGCGGGTGCTTGCGGCATCGGGGCATTTCCCTTATTGGAAGACATACCTATTTCACTTAATAAAAAAAAACCACGAGAGAGAAATTGCTATCGAGCCTATCCCGTGGCCATCGAACTTGTTCGAACTAGCGACTATTATAAAAAAATAGCAGGGAGTGTCAATTCCTTTCTTCCACCCTAAGTCCAGAAATCTCCTGACTTTACAACGATTTTTTCCCGTGATATGGTCTTTCTATGGCTCCAAGATTCAGTCAACATCAATCCCAAAAAATGTCCCTTTCACCGCAGATGCGTGTCTATCTTCGCCTGCTGCATCTCCCTATTATGGACCTTCGCCAAGCGGTTGAAGAAGAACTCGAAGAAAATCCGCTGCTTGAGGAGGTTGCAAGCCCTGTCGAACAGGAAGAGACAGAACCCCCAGCGTCTTCCGCCGCCAAAGCCGCAGACGATGAAGCCGGAGAAACGCTCCCCGATGATTGGGCCGCCAAAGACCCTCTCTCTTTCACCAACGCCTCGCCCGATCTTTCTCGGCGAAAGCCCGAAGACACGCGCAAGATCAAGGATTTTCAGGAAACTCTCATCACGAAACCCGAAAGCCTCTTTGACTATCTGGAATGGCAGGTCCATTTCCTAGAACTTACCGCGTCCCAGAAGAAGATCGCCAACGAAATCATCGGGAACATTGATCCTGAGGGCTATCTGAAGGCAACGTTGGAAGAAATAGCCGTCGCATCCCACTCCGAGACTTCTGCCGTACAAGAAGTTTTGGAAAAGATCCAAAGCCTTGATCCTCCGGGGATTGGAGCGCGCGACCTGCGTGAGGCCCTGCTAATCCAACTCGAACGTAAAGGTCCCGAAGCGGCCCTGGCGCGTGAGATCGTCCGTGATCAGATGGATCTTTTGGCCAAGCGAGACTGGAAAATGCTGGCCAAGATCTTCAGCGCGAGCGAGCAGGCCCTTAAAAAAGCAGTGGATCTCATTGCGCGTCTTGACCCCAAACCCGGCCGAAGCTTCTACGTCGAAGAATCTATCGCGATCACTCCCGACGCCACTGTCTCGATCAAAGGTGGCACGGAGAACGGGCTTGAGATCGAGGTACATCACGATTTTATTCCTGAACTCCGCATCAACGCGGAATATCGACGCATGATGCGAGAAAAAGGCCTGGACGGTAAAACAAAGGATTTTCTCAAGACGCGGCTAGAAAGCGGACTGGATTTTCTTAAGGCTATCGACCTGCGCGGTTCTACGCTCCGCGCCATCACCGATGAAATCGTCCGAGCTCAACCCCTTTTCTTTACGCGCGGATTCTCTCATCTCCGACCGCTACGACTTAAAGATATCGCCGAGCGTGTGAATCTCCATGAATCCACGATTAGCCGCGCGATCCACGGGAAATACCTCAAAACTCCTCAAGGCACCATCCCCTATAAAAGTTTTTTTTCAAAAAAAGTTGAAACAGAGGATGGCGATGGAGAATCCCAAAAAAGCATCATGGAACGGCTCCGGGCCCTTGTCGAAAAAGAGGATTCTCGCAAGCCCTTGAGTGATCAGACCCTTGTGAAGCGCCTTAGGGAAGAAGGCATTACACTCGCCCGCCGCACCGTCGCGAAGTACCGCGAAACCCTCAAGATACTTCCCACCCATCTGCGCCGCACACGATAGTCACAAAAAAGCCCCGCCAGATCTCTCTAACGAGGCTCGATAAAAAAGCTGGTGGTCAGAATCGAACTGACGACCTGCTGTTTACGAAACAGCTGCTCTACCAACTGAGCTACACCAGCGTGAAGCGGAAACGACTGCGGAATTATACCAGAAGAAGTAAAAAATCGAAGCTAAGACTTAAGATAGACATTGATGGCCTGAGCCGCCTGGCGGCCCTGACTGATGGCCCACACCACCAAGGATGCGCCCCGGACGGTATCTCCTGCCGCAAAAACACCCGGCACCGTGCTCATGTAGCTGCCATTCGTTTGGACATTCCCCCGCGAATCGAACTGAACGCCAAGGTCCGTCAAAATCTTGGCATGCTCCACATGAACAAACCCCATCGCCAGCAGGACAAGATCGACCTGCAGCACAAACTCAGAACCCGGAATTTCATTCATCGAATACTGTCCGGTGGTTTTGTCCACATCCCACTGAACTCTCACGCAATGAGCCTCATGAACTTTTCCGTCCTTGCCCGTGAATTTCTTCGTCGTGATGGCCCAATCGCGTTCGCATCCCTCCTCATGGGAGGTTGAAGTGCGAAGGATCAGCGGCCAATTAGGCCAGGAGGGATTCCACGGTTCTTTCCACTCCTTGGGCTTAGGCAATATCTCAAATTGATAGACTTTCTTAGCGCCCTGCCGGTTTGAGGTCCCGACGCAGTCCGAACCCGTGTCCCCGCCCCCAATCACAAGCACCGTCTTACCTTTAGCGGAAATAATCTGATCGGCTGTGATCTCGCCGGAAATGGCCTTGTTAGAAAGCGTCAGGAATTCCATGGCGTAATGGACCCCGGAAAGTTCGCGGCCTGGAATTTTCAGATCGCGTGGCGCACCCGCCCCCATCGTCAAAAGAACCACATCAAAATTCTTCTTCATTTCTTCGGCGGAAAGACTCACCCCGACATCAACATTCACCTCGAACTTTACGCCTTCGGCCTTCATCTGCTCAATACGGCGATCCAGCACGCACTTTTCCAGCTTGAAATCCGGAATTCCAAAGCGAAGCAAGCCTCCAATTTTTGACGACTTTTCAAAAAGAGTGACGCTGTGTCCGGCACGACGAAGCTGCTGGGCCGCGGAGAGACCCGCGGGCCCGGAGCCAACAACTGCAATCTTTTTGCCGGTCTCTTTGGCAGGCGGCTGAGGTATTACCCAACCTTCCGCGAACGCTTTTTCAATAATGGAAAGTTCGATCTGCTCGATCGTGACCGGCGCGCAATTGATCGCAAGCGTGCAAGCGGCTTCGCAAGGAGCCGGACAAACACGACCCGTCACTTCCGGAAGATTATTCGTAAGCGACAGACGCTCAAAAGCGTCATGCCACTGACCTCGATAAACGGCATCATTCCATTCCGGGATAAGATTATAGACGGGACACCCGAGGGCATGACAGAAAGGAATCCCGCAATCCATGCAGCGCGCGCCCTGCTTATTGATCTCTTCGCTCAGAAGAGGCTTGGTGATCTCCTGATAGTCCTTCAGGCGCTCCTGGACAGGGCGCTTGGGCGAAAGGCTTCGATTGAATTCCAGAAAACCGTCGGATTTTCCCATTAAGAAAAAACCTCTTCGGTCATTTCCGCAGAGTCTGAGTTCTTCACCTGGTGCTCTTTCATCTTTGCCATGGCCTTCTTATAATCCATGGGCATGACCTTCACAAAACGCGGAAGCATCTCATCCCAGCTGGTGATAATCGCCTTGGCATACTGACTGCCCGTGAATTTCGCATGACGCTCGATCGTAGATTTAAGGAATTCCCGATCCTCTTTTTCCGCAACAGGCTCGAGATCGACCATCTCAAGATTACAGCGCGTATCAAAAAGCTGGCTCTCATCCAGCACATACGCGATCCCGCCACTCATCCCTGCCGCAAAGTTCACGCCCGTCTGTCCCAGGATGATCACACGACCCCCCGTCATATATTCACAACCATGATCCCCCACGCCTTCCACCACGGCCAACGCGCCGCTATTTCGAACGCAGAATCTCACGCCCGCCCGGCCATGGATATAAGCTTCCCCTCCGGTGGCACCAAAAAGATTGACGTTCCCCGTGATGATGTTGTCCTGAGGCCGGAAGGTCGCGGATCTTGGGGGATAAACGATCAGACGTCCGCCCGAGAGTCCTTTTCCGAAATAATCATTGGCATCGCCCTCGAGCTCAAAAGTCACTCCATGAGAGAGGAAAGCGCCAAAGCTCTGCCCAGCCGATCCTTCAAATTTAATCCTGATCGTATCTTCGGGCAATCCTTTCAGACCGTACCTCTTTGCGATCTCATAACTCAAGGTCGTCCCGACCGTCCGATTGCAATTGCGGATCTTCTGTTCGAGCACCATCGGCTGTTTGAATTCGATGGCATTCTTGACCTTCGTGATAAGTTCCGGATCTAAAGAAAGTGAAAAATCATGAGCTTGGGTCGTTACGCAACGGATCGCACCGCCTGGGGGAACTTCGGTCACCGCAAGCAATTTAGAAAAATCAAGACCCCGAGTCTTATAATGACTAATGGCTTCAATCACTTCGAGCCGGTCCACACGTCCGACCATGTCCTCAAACTTTCTGAAGCCAAGCTCGGACATAATTTCACGGACTTCTTGAGCCATAAACTTCATAAAATTTATCAGGTGTTCCGGTTTTCCG
>JBAXGK010000118.1:0-6525 GCA_037139435.1 Candidatus Omnitrophota bacterium
CCCATCACGGCCTTGAAGGCGGCGCGCATCGCGACCTCAGTCTTGCCATAACCCACGTCGCCGCAAAGAAGTCGATCCATCGGTCCCGTAGATTCCATATCCCGTTTCACTTCTTCGATCGCACGTTTTTGGCCGGGGGTTTCTTCAAAGGGAAATTCTCCTTCGAACTCTTTTTGCCATGGCGTGTCCTTGGGGAAGGGCAGCCCTTGTAAAAGACTGCGCGCGGCCTGAATCTGGAGAAGGTCTCCGGCGACTTTGTGGAGTGCCGTCCGCGTCCGGTGCTTGATCCGCTCCCATTCCTGGGTATTGAGCTTGGTGAGCTTCGGCCCTGTCCCGGAGCCGCCAATGTAACGCTCCACGGGCTCTTCGATGGAAAGATAAAGGATCTCACGCTCGGCGTATTCGATCGCCATGCAGCGGGTGCGCGTTCCCTGCATTTGGATGACCTTGGTGCCAAGGAAACGGCCGATTCCATACTTCAGATGGACGATCAGATCACCGCGCTCAAGGTCTTTAGTGCCAGCCACGGGCTCGAACGTTTCAAGCCGTTCCTCCATGCGCCGGAGTTTCTTCCGGAACATATCGGAAACCTGAATGAGGAATACTTCTTCGAAGGTGGCCGTGCTCTCGCCTGAGGAGAGCGAGAAATCACGGATCTGAACGGGTGTGTCCCCTTGAAACTGAACGCGAACCGGAAGTCGGTAGGTTACGGGGTAAATATCCACGACCCCGCCGCGTACCGCGAATTCCCCGGGCAGGGCAACGTACTCTTTTTTGTGATAGTGGAGCCCGGTGAGAAGCTCATCGAGCTGCTCGATCCCGATTTCGGCGTTGATCCTGAGCCGTCTGATTTCCATGAGGGAATTATACGCAAAAAGGGCCAGGCCGCGCTGATTCTCTATTAAAAAATAACGGGTAATCAGTGCCGTCCAAGTCATCCTTTATGAGAAGAAAATCAAGACTTGGGCTGTCAATGAATGCCTGGCCCCTTTCAGGCGATTGTCACCTTTATCTACAACACGGGTGAGCTGATTTATTTTTCTCGAAAAGGGACTGCCAAACTAATGGCTATAATCAAAATCACTCCCAAGTCGATAACTCTCGCAACTATCGCATTAGCCAGTATTGAGGCAGGCACTATAAGAGTCAGCAATAGAGTTGCGAATAAAGCATACGGAATACATAAAACCAGCAAAAGAACTCCGTAAATTCTGGCATTCTTACCAGACAAGCGAAGGTTCTTTGTAATTGTGAGTTTTCCTACTATTAACGCGTACAGCCCCGCTATAATCAGTATCAGCATGCCACTCCCCCTCTTTTTTTTCGCGTCAAACTAATGCACATCAAACTCTAACTAATCGCCTACGCCTTATTTATCGACTATACCGAAAGATATAAATATGCGAATTTTATCTCGAAATGCCCGCCAATTCTTCCCACCTAATTGTCACCATCGACACTAACTCGGGATATTCACAGATTGTATAGAGTCCCGTTCTTGTTGAAGCATTTATAGAATACGGGATTTCTCCGCCGTCACATAAACCATGGCGGGCGGATACTTCAGAAGCAGTGAGCGGCAATGGCAGCACGCACAGGGTAATCCTTTGAGAAAGGGCTGTTGCAATTAATTTTTTTGGGGGGGGGACTACTTAAAAATGGAGGCGATTCTCTGAACGCCCCGCCTTGGGAAGCAGGCGTCCTAGTTTATCATAAAAGACTAATGGAGAACTAGGACAGCACTGATCTTCAATAGTGCTTTATGGAGGATCAGGCGAGGCTCGCCATCCTTATTTAAAGATAGAACTAATACGCTGGACGGCCGTTTCGATGTCTTTTTCGGAGGTGGCGTAGCTCATACGGATATGATGAGGACTACCGAAAGGTTCGCACGGAATGACCGCAACATGAACTTCGTCGAGAAGTTTCTTCGCGACCTCCATGCCACTCAGACCTGTCCCTTGAATATCCACGAAAAGATAGAAAGCGCCGTTGGATTTGAAGGGTTTAAAGGACTTCACAACCTTCAACTTCTCGATAAAAAGATCCCGTCGTGTCTGAAACACATCACACATCTTTTGAGCTTCCGCATCCCCCTGATCCAGGGCAACCACGCCGCCGGGCTGCGTAAAAGAGACCGGATTCGAGGTCGAGTGGCTTTGAATGCTCTCGACGGCCTTAGCCAGGGTCTTTTCCGGGAACGCGGCATAGCCCAAGCGCCACCCGGTCATTGCGTAAGCCTTGCTGTGTCCGTTCACGATCACGGTCCGCTTGGCAATCTCAGAATCCAGCGACGCGATCGAACAATGTTTCCGACCGTCAAAAACAAGTTTTTCGTAGATCTCATCGCTTAACACGATCACGTTCGGGAATTTCTTCAAGACCGCACAAAGAGCCAAAAGCTCGTCTTGGGAATAAATAGCTCCGGTCGGATTTGAAGGTGAATTCAGAATAAGGATCTTGGAACGCGGCGTAAGCGCTTTTTCAAGAATCTCAGGCGTGATCTTGAAATTCGTCTTTTCCGTCGACGGCAGGAAAACATTTGTGCCGCCAAGCACCGTCACCATTTCGGGATAACTCAGCCAATAAGGAACAGGGATGAGCACTTCATCGCCTGGATTCAGGAGCGCGAAAAGCACATTAAAAATCACATGTTTCGCGCCACAACCCACCACAATCTGTTCCGGCGTAAAATCAAGCCCCTGATCGCGCTTCAGCTTCCTACAGATGGCCTGACGGAGTTCCACCGTTCCGGGGACGGGCGTGTATTTGGTATTACCCTTTTTGAGGGATTCGATCGTGGCTTCCTTGATAAACGCAGGAGTATCGAAATCCGGCTCTCCGGCGCTCAAGGAGATTACATCGATCCCCTGCGCCTTCATGGCCTTCGCCTTGGCGGCAATCTCAAGTGTGACTGAAGGTTTTACCGCAAGAACTCGACTTGAAAGTTCCATGATTCACCCCGTTAGAGAGAGGGAGCGCTTTTTGAAAGCGCTCCCGGTTAATCTGTTTAAATTCAGTTTAAACACAACATTTCATCTCAAAAAAAAACCCTTCGAAGGTCGACACTCATCTCTAGCGGGGTAAAACTCCGAGAGAGATTAGTTCTCGTCGCCTTTAAGAAATTTTCTGAGCTTGCCTAGGAACCCGCCCTTTTTCTCCGAATCCTTCTTCTCAGTCGTCTTCGGCTCATCGGACTCTTTTTTCACGTCCGCGGCTTTTAGCGATTCCTTTTCCGGTGTTTTTTCAGTCGCCTTATCAGAGGACTTCGCTACCTTCTTTTTCTTGGTCTTTTTGGCAGGAGCCTCGAAAACAGCGGTCCATTCCAAAAGTGCCATCTGAGCCCCGTCTCCGGCACGATACCCCAGCCGAAGCACGCGGGTATAGCCACCCTCGCGACCTTTGAAAAGCGGGGCGATCTGGGTGATCAAAATGCGGGCGATCTCCGGATCCCGGACCTTGGTGATCAGAAGCCGACGGGCGTGAAGGCCGTCGCGCTTCGCGATCGTGATCATTTTATCCGCAAACGCGCTGGTCTCTTTGGCTTTAGCGTGCGTCGTCTCAATGCGTTTTTTCAAGACGAGCGCCCGCACAAGATTCCTGAGCTTCGCGGTGCGATGAGCGGTGACAACTCCTAATGTCCTTCTGCGGCGTTGATGGCGCATGATAGATCCTTATGATTCTGTCTGGGCGAGTGACGCGCCCTTGTTCGGCAAAGAATCCTCGATGTTCATCCCAAGATGAAGATTCATCGTGACCAAGATCGCGTTGATCTCGTTCAGGGATTTCTTTCCGAAGTTTTTATATTTGAGCATCTGTCCTTCCGACTTTTGAATAAGATCGCCGATCGTTTTGATGTTGGCGGCCTCAAGGCAGTTGGCGCTGCGAACAGAAAGCTCCAGCTCGCTGATAGGCTTGTGGATCATATCCAAAAATTCCTTGTCCTCGACCTCTTCTTCTTCCTCTTCTTCCGGCAATTCGCCGTAGTTGACGAAGACATCGAGATGCCGCTGGAGGATATTCGACGCATAAAGAAGCGCCTCTTCCGGTCCCATCGCACCGTTCGTCCAGACCTCAAGAACCAAACGGTCATAATCGGTGACCTGTCCCACGCGGGTGTCTTCCACAGAGAAATTCACCTTCGTCACTGGCGAAAAGGCTGAATCGATGGTTACCACGCCGATGGAAGCATCTTCCTGCTTGTTCTTTTCAGCAGAGACATACCCGCGCCCACGGCCTACTTCCATCTCCATCTTGAACGTATGAGACTTGCTCAAGGTGCAAAGCACGAGCTCAGGGTTGACGATCTCAACGGTCTCGTCCGCCTGGATATCGCCGGCCGTGATCGGGCCTTGCTTCTTGATGTCGATATAGATCTTCTTCGGGCCCTTGCCATGATAACGAAGCACGAGCTTTTTGACGTTCATGACGATCTGAGCGCCGTCCTCGACCACGCCTTCGACCGCAGAAAATTCATGCAACATCCCGTCGATCTTGATACTGGTCACTGCGGCCCCATCGATCGAAGAGATCAACACGCGCCGGAGCGCATTCCCGATCGTTGTCCCGTAGCCACGTTCAAACGGTTCGGCAATAAACTTGCCATAATTGGGCGTCAGCGACCCTTGTTCGACTTCGAGGCGCTTCGGCATTTCAAAAGTCTTCCAACGAATACCCATTGTATTTCCTCCTTATGCGAACCAAGATAAAAAACTTTTTTAGAAAATAACCCGATCTCTACTTTGAATACAACTCGACGATAAGAGCCTCTTCGACAGGCAGCCCCGCGTCCGCTTTCGTGGGAAGCCTTGTGATCGTTCCGATCAATTTCTCGCGGTCAAGCGCGAGCCATTCCGGAGCGCTCAGATCCTTCCACTTCTCGAAACTCGCCTGCAATCTCTTGATTTGCGGTTCTTTTTGCTTCACACTGATCTTATCCCCCACCTTACAAATAAAGGAGGCGATGTCGACCTTCTTGCCGTTCACGGTGATATGCCCGTGTCCGACCATTTGCCGCGCTTCCCTGCGGGAGCCCGAAAAGAGAAGACGAAACACCACATTGTCCAGGCGCCGTTCATGAAGCTGGATCAACATCTCGCCGGTAACGCCCTTCATTTGGACCGCGCGCGCGAAAAACACACGAAACTGACGCTCAGTCACTCCGTAAATCCTCTTCATCTTCTGTTTCTCACGTAACTGAACGCCATAGTCAGAAATTTTCTGGCGAGAGAGTCCGTGTTGACCGGGGGGTTTCGACAAGCGCTTGTCGTGTTTCTCATCGGTCGTACGGCGACCCTTAAGCCCGAGGTTCACGCCCTCGCGACGGTGCAACCGAATTACTGGACCGCGATATCTTCCCATAAATTAAACTCTCCTCTTCTTCGGCGGACGGCAGCCATTATGCGGCACCGGTGTAATATCATGGATCGCGCTGATCACAAGCCCCGCGGCCTGTAGCGCTCGGATCGCTGATTCGCGACCCGCACCGGGACCTTTGATATAAACTTCCACTTCTTTCATCCCGAATTCCATGGCTTTTTTGGCAGCTTTTTCCGAAGCCATCTGCGCCGCGAAGGGCGTGGACTTTTTCGAACCCTTAAAGCCCGCGGAACCCGAGGACTCCCAGCAAACGCAGTTGCCGCCGGCATCCGTGATCGTGATGATGGTATTATTGAAACTTGCCGCGATGTGCGCCACGCCGCGAACGATGTGTTTAATCTTCTTTTTTGCCATAGAATTCCTTTATCTCAGTGGTAAGCTCAGATTATTTAGGCGCGGGTGCCCCTTTTGCAAGGCCCCCCACGGTTTTGCGTTTGCCTTTACGAGTACGCGCATTCGTATGCGTTCTCTGCCCTCGGCAGGGCAGGCCTTTTAAATGCCTCGACCCGCGATAACAACGAATATCCATCAACCGCTTGATATTCATCTGGATCTCACGACGAAGATCCCCTTCCACTTTCGTGGTCCTCTGGATAATAGCCGTAAGGGAGGAAACCTCCGCCTCAGTTAGATCCTTGGCGCGTTTCGCCGGATCAACTTTGGCTTCCAATAAAACTTTCTTTGCAAGCGTCTTCCCAATTCCATACAAATAGGTCAACGCCACATCCACTCTTTTTTCTCTCGGGATATCCACCCCAATGATACGCGGCATACTCTGGGTCCTTTCTTAAAAAATCAATTAGCCTTGGCGCTGCTTGTGTTTCGGATTACTGCAGATCACATACACGTAGCCCTTGCGACGTACGATCTTGCAATTCTCACAGATTCTTCGGACTGAACTTCGCACTTTCATTTTTTCACCTCAGATCACTTATTTAACTCGAAAAGTAATTCTTCCTCGCGTCAGATCGTACGGAGAAAGCTCCATCTTCACTTTGTCTCCCGGGAGGATGCGAATGTAATGCATCCTCATTTTCCCAGAGATATGCGCCAGCACCTTATGCCCATTCTCAAGCTCAACGCGAAACATCGCGTTGGGCAAAGGTTCGATCACGGTCCCTTCTACTTCGATCGCATCTTCTTTCG
>JBAXGK010000119.1:0-6518 GCA_037139435.1 Candidatus Omnitrophota bacterium
CATGTCAAGTCTGGGTAAGGTTCCACGCGTATCGTCGTATTGAACCACATGCTCCACCGTTTGTGCGGGTCCCCGTCAATTCCTTTGAGTTTCAGCCTTGCGACCGTACTCCCCAGGCGGGACACTTAATGCGTGAGCTTTGGCACCGAAGGGTTTAACCCCCCCAACACCTAGTGTCCATCGTTTACGGCCAGGACTACCGGGGTATCTAATCCCGTTTGCTCCCCTGGCTTTCGTCCCTCAGCGTCAGTAGTGATCCAGTAAAGCGCCTTCGCGACTGGTGTTCCTCCCGATCTCTGCAGATTTCACCCTTACACCGGGAATTCCCTTTACCCCTATCACACTCGAGCCTGAAAGTTTTGAATGCAGTTCCACAGTTAAGCTGTGGGATTTCACATCCAACTTTTCAGGCCGCCTACGGACCCTTTACGCCCAATAAATCCGAACAACGCTTGCCACCTCTGTATTACCGCGGCTGCTGGCACAGAGTTAGCCGTGGCTTCCTCTGCAGGTACTGTCAAAGCTCTCAGTTATTCACCAAAAGCTTGTTCTCCCCTGCTGACAGGAGTTTACAACCCGAAGGCCTTCATCCTCCACGCGGCGTCGCGTCGTCAGGGTTTCCCCCATTGCGAAAGATTCTCGACTGCAGCCACCCGTAGGTGTCTGGACAGTGTCTCAGTTCCAGTGTGGCTGACCATCCTCTCAGACCAGCTACCCGTCTTAGCCTTGGTGAGCCATTACCTCACCAACTAGCTGATAGGCCGCGGGCCCATCCAAGGGTGATAGGTCCTTACGGATCCCCATCTTTCCCCTGCACTTCGAAAAGTGCAGGACGTATCCGGTATTAGCCCGTCTTTCGACAGGTTATCCCGAACCCTAGGGCAGGTAACCCACGTGTTACTCACCCTTTCGCCACTAAACTTCCGAAAAAGCTAGAAGTTCCGTTCGACTTGCATGCCTAATCCACGCCGCCAGCGTTCGTTCTGAGCCAGGATCAAACTCTCCGAAAAGAGTATTTGATCCGTGTCCTGTCTTCCGACAGGACAGTTGCAAAACTTACATTCCGGCTCCGCACACAAAAATGAGAAAGAACAACCCCTCGAGACAAAAATTCCCTTGAAGAGAAAACGTCAAGAAAGGAACTGCGAAAATTTTAAAGAAGTAATTCAGGAAATATTCGACTACCCCATTCCTTTGAGGTGCGGTGCATTATATGTATGAGCCGATTCCTGTCAAGCTTTTATAAAAAGTATTTTTCTTTTTCTTAAGCCTATAAAAGATTAGCTGACAACCGCCATTTTAGCAAGGCCCTCGTAAAAAAAAACACGCCCCGCTTTTTTGAAACGGGTCAATCACAACCCCTTGCAAGAAAAGAGCTTGTGGAGATCTTCCGAGCTTTTCATAGCCTTCACTTCGCTCATATAACCCTTAAAAAGCGGCGCCCTCTTGCTTTCCGGGGATGTAATGACTCGGGCAAATAAAACGGTGCGCGCCGGAGGCGCGCTTGGCCCGCATGAGCTTTTCTTTTTTATTAGCTGCGGCCTTGAGGAACGGCATAATATTTTTCGCGATGAATTCTTCGTTGATTCGCTTCTTATCTGCTTTGGTGGGAAAAAGTTTCCGGTAACTGGCAAGCTCAGCGGCATCCAACCATATTCCACCGCACGAAGGACATTTATCGATAGCGATCTTCCTAAGTGAGCTTTCGAAATGCCTCATCAATACGGTTTCCGGGCAATGCGGACAGTTGAGCCTCTTTGAAAGATCCACGCGTCCCTTGCTGAAAGACGCCATAAGCTCGGCCAGCTTGTCGCCGGCGTTCTCATGAGCTTCATCGAATTTTTCAAATTCTAAATTGCCGAACGAAACGCCTCCGCAGCCCTCCGAAAAATCTACTTTAGCCTTATTGATCTCTCTGCTTGTTGACGCCAGCGCGAGAACATTTCATCGGCTTCACCCGTATTTTTTATTCAACGGTTACAGATTTGGCCAAGTTACGAGGCTGATCGACGTCTCTGCCATTCAACACGGCGATTTTGTAGGCAAAGAATTGGAGCGGGATCACGGTAAGAAGGGGGGAGAGGACCTCGGGGACCTCCGGGATAGCGAAGAAATCATCGGACATTTTTTTGAGATCCTTGCGCCCCTCGGTCCCGATCGCGATAACGATACCGTCCCGAGCGCGGATCTCCTGGATATTGGAGATCATTTTATCGTAGGTTAGAGAGTTCGGTGCAATACAGATCACGGGCTGCTCGTGGTCGATCAGTGCGATCGGCCCGTGCTTCATCTCTCCCGCAGCATAACCATGGGCGTGCGCATAGGAAATCTCCTTAAGCTTCAAGGCGCCCTCGAGTGCGGTCGGATAATTGCACCCTCGCCCGAGATAAAGGAAATTGCGACGGGTGTAATGCTTCTGGGCGCAAAACTCAAACCTTTTGATCTCCCTCAAAACTTTGGCGCTATGCTCAGGGATTTTTTTGAATTCCCGGAGCAGGAGCTTAAGCTCCTCCGGAAGAATCGTTTTCCGGATCTTGGCTATGTAAAAATCCAGTAAAAGAAGCGTGGCGAGCTGAGCGCTATAGGCCTTGGTCGAAGCCACGCCTATCTCAGGCCCCGCATGCGTATAGATGACAGCATCCGCTTCGCGCGCGATGGTGCTTCCCACCACGTTCACTACTGCGAGCGTCGTCGCGCCCTTGACCTTCGCTTCACGCAACGCCGCCAACGTGTCCGCCGTTTCACCGGACTGCGTGATCAATACCACAAGATTCTTGGAGTTAAGGATTGGATTTCCATAGCGGAATTCGCTCGAGACCTGGGTGTTGCAAGGAACCCTGGCGCACTGTTCGAGAGCGATACTCCCTACCATGCCGGCATGGTAGGCGGTACCGCAGCTGATCATGGAAACGCGCTCGATCTCCCGGAGACGCTTTTCGAATTTCCTGTCGAGGGTGTCGAAGAAGATCTCTCCATTTTTCTGGATACGCTTGTTGAGAATGCTCTTCAAAACCTCGGGTTGCTCATACATCTCTTTAAGCATGAAATGCGGAAATCCCTGCTTCTCGGCCTGCGACACGTCCCACTGGACGGTTGTCGGTTGGCGCTTGACCCAGGACTTGGTCTTTAAAGAGTAGATGGAAACCTCTTTCGCGGTAATCACGGCCAGGTCTTCGTCCTCGAGATAGATGACTTGTCGTGTATAGGGAAGAAGCGCCGTTACATCGCTCGCAACAAAGTTTTCGCCCTGTCCCAGCCCGATCACGAGAGGATTGGATCTTTTATAGGCGATCAGAGTATCAGGGTCGTCTTTGGAGAAAAGGACGAATGCAAAGAATCCATGCAATTCGCCAACTGCTCGTTTGACGGCATCAAAAAGCTTGGGGGATTTTCGGTAATAGGAGCCGATGAGATTGACTCCGACTTCGGTATCGGTCTGGGATAAAAAACGAACTTTTTTTCTCTGAAGCGCGCTTTTGATTGTGGCATAGTTCTCGATGATCCCATTATGGACCAAGGAGATATTCCCCCAGGCATCCACGTGAGGGTGGGCATTCGCACGAGAAGGCTCGCCATGGGTCGCCCAACGGGTATGCCCGATCCCGATGTGTGCCTCGATCGTGAAATCCCCGAGCTTTTCCTTCAAAACGCCCAGCTTGCCCTTTTCTTTAATGAGAGACAACCCGCCTTTTTGATGGTCCACGCAGGCGATCCCGGCCGAATCGTAGCCACGATATTCGAGCTTCTCAAGTCCGCCGATCAGGACGGGAACTGCATTCCGATAACCTATATAACCCACAATGCCGCACATTTTTTTCACTCCTCAGTAAACGGCTAACGCTCATTCACCGTTCAGCGTTACCCATTCCCCAGTTTTTTGCGTATTATATACAAGGAATAACGTTTTGACAGATGATTTCCTTTTCAATAGTATTAACGCCGAGGGAAAAATCCATGGGCCAAAATCGCAGAAAATATTTTTTCATTAATAAGCCTCTCCAGCTTCGTTACATGCTCACGGTCGTTGCACCGCTCCTTTTGGTCAACCTTGTCGCAATCGCAGGTATTTATTTCGGTGTCTGGGGAAGAGTTCTCAATACTTTTTCCGATGAGCAAACTCTGAACGATCTTTTGACAGCCTCCCGGATGGTCGAGTACGAACAAGCTCAGCACCCTAACCCCGCCCAGGATTTCTCATCCTTATCCTTTTTTAAGCAAACCGAAAAACTGGGCCTGCGCCAACGCGAGGTCTTCAAAGAGATCCTGGACGAAACGAACCGTTCGCTGGCTTGGAAATTCTCACTGCTCCTTTTGTTTGTCGGGTGGGGCACGATTTTTATTTCTCATAAGATCGCGGGGCCTTTTTTCAGGTTCAGCAAGGCCTTCAATGAGATCGAAAAGGGGGATTACCGGGCGCGAGTCGCTTTAAGGAAACGGGATGAAGGCCATCCTGTGGCGCAGGAGTTCAACGAGGCCATGGAAAAAACGGACCGCTTGCTCTCCAGCCTCAAAGCGCTGACCCTGGAAAAAGACGCGCCGCAGGTTGTCGCGAAGATCAAAGAAAAACTCTCCACTGTTAAAACCAGCGCTAATGTTTAAACGCCTCACCTGTTTTTTGCTGGCAGTCTTTTTCGTTTTCTCTCTTTTCCAGGTGCCCCTTAGGGCCTTTGAGCCCTCTCCAGAAGATCGGGAGCTCCTGACCAAGATTGAAAAAGATACGCTTCAATATTTCATCCGCCTTTCTGATAAGAATACGGGGCTCACACGGGATTCCTCACGCCCCGGCGCCCCCTCCTCCATCGCGGCCACGGGCTTCGCCCTTGCCGCTTACGCCATTGGCGCTTCTCGAGGCTGGATCCCCCCAGAAGATGCCTACGAACACATTCTAAAGGCCCTCAAGTTCCTAAAGCGCGAGGCCGCCCATGAGGAAGGTTTTTTCTATCATTTCCTTGACCCAAGAACCGGAGAGCGGTCGTGGGCTTCTGAAGCCTCATCGATCGACACCGCCCTTCTCATCGCCGGCGCCCTTCTGGCAGCGCAATACTACCCCGGGACTGAGATCGAACGCCTGGCGCAAGAAATTTATGACCGGGTCAACTGGAAGTGGATGATGCGAGGGTCGGATTTCGTTTGCATGGGTTGGAAACCCGAATCCGGATTTCTCCCGTATTTTTGGGATGCTTACAACGAACTGATGTTCCTTCAAGCCCTTGCCATCGGCTCCGAAACCTATCCTATCCCGCCCAAAGCCTGGGAACGGTGGCTTCGCCCCCAGGGAGAATACAACGGTCATCGGATCATTTATTGTTATAACGGTTCTCTTTTTACTTATCAATTTTCACACGCTTTTATCGATTTCCGGCATCTGGACGACAATGGCATTAATTATTTCCAAAACTCCCGGGAAGCCACTTTGGCAAACAGGGATTATTCCTTGAGTCTCGCGGGAAAATACAAGGGGTATTCGGAAAACTCTTGGGGACTTTCCGCCTCCGTAGGTCCGGGCGGTTATCGGGCTTATGGCGGAAAGCCAGGCGAAGGGGCTCAAGACGGAACGATCGCTCCTTACGCGGCGTTATCCTCGATCGTATTTACGCCGGAAGAGTCTACGAAGGCCGCGCGTTTTTTCTACGAAAACTATGAAAAAACGCTTTATGGAGAGTTTGGGTTCAAAGACGCTTTCAATTTGGACAAGAATTGGTGGACAAAGGAATATTTGGGAATCGATCAGGGAATTACGCTGCTCATGCTGGAGAATTATCTAAACGGCGAGATCGTGTGGAAAAAATTTATGGAACTTCCGGCGATCAAAAAGTGGATCGAGCTTACGGGTCTCGCAGAGCGATCTACTTCGACGACTAAGAACTAGTTCTTTTCTTTCCTCAGCAGCCTGATCGCAAGCTGCATGGCAGCCTCTTCTATTATTTCGCGCGTCAAGTAGGTGCCTTTTTTGATTTCTTCTTTGATTTCGCGGACGCGCCCCAGATTGGGCTCCGCTTCGGTGGGGATCAAACGAAGATATTTCCGGACCTCCTCGCGGTCTTTCTGAGCAGTTGTTTTCTCGCTCGGAGACTGGATCCTGAATTTGGGTCTTTTTTCTGCCACGCTTTGCATTCTTCCTGCCTTTAAGCCACTCGCGGCCGTCTTGGGACAAAACAGTTACACGGCTTCATTCGCTGTGGCTTTATTTATATCGACGCAGCGTGACAAAACTTAATGTTTTTATATCAAATGCTGTAAAATTTTTCTGAGTTCTTCTCCCCTTCTCGTATCCTTGGGGCTAGGCTTCCAGGGTCAAATGTCCGGCGCGACGCATCAGGTGCCCGCGCAACCGGGTCACTACCTTGGTGTGGATCTGACAAACCCTGGATTCGGAAACATCCAGAATCTCGCCGATCTCACGCAGCGTTAGATTCTCATAGTAGTAAAGCACGATCACAAGCTTCTCTTTCTCGGGAAGCGAGTCGATCGCCTCGGCCAACAGCTCCTTGACCTCGTTCTGATGGACATAGCTGAAC
>JBAXGK010000120.1:0-6477 GCA_037139435.1 Candidatus Omnitrophota bacterium
AAAAAAACTTACTGGAAAGTCCCGGTTGAAGTACTGTAGGTGTAACTCCCCCCATTAGGCCCCGTATAAACAAGCCCGGAAGCCGACCAATCCTGAGTCACCCCCTGGGAAAGGACATTTCCAAAACACGGAGCGGCCGCAGTACAAGCTCCTGATCCACCCAGCGACGTCGGATACGCAGGCGTAACGTTTTGCGCCAGGTTTGCGGCATATTTTGTGTAGATGCCCGAACGAACGCCTCCGACCACGCCTTGTTCTGCCGCTAACTTGGCCTGGGTCTGGAGATTCGTGTATTGCGGGATCGCCACAACCGCCAAAAGACCCAACAGTACGATCACCATGATCAATTCAATAAGCGTAAAACCTTTTTGGTGTTTAAACATCGGTATTCTCCTTTTGTTTTTATGCTCGGTCCAAGCTTCGAAATTCTACTTTAAAAAAAACTTACTGGAAAGTCCCGGTTGAAGTACTGTAGGTGTAACTCCCCCCATTAGGCCCCGTATAAACAAGCCCGGAAGCCGACCAATCCTGAGTCACCCCCTGGGAAAGGACATTTCCAAAACACGGAGCGGCCGCAGTACAAGCTCCTGATCCACCCAGCGACGTCGGATACGCAGGAGTAACGTTTTGCGCCAGGTTTGCGGAATATTTTGTGTAGATGCCCGAACGAACGCCTCCCACCACGCCTTTTTCCGCGGCTGCCTTGGCCTGGCTCTGAAGATTCGTGTATTGCGGGATCGCCACAACCGCCAAAAGACCCAGCAGCACGATCACCATGATCAGCTCAATAAGCGTAAAGCCTTTTTGGCGTTTAACCACTGCCCCCCCCCCTTCTCGTTGATATGTAATGCGCGATCCAAGCTTCGATAAGCTCCTCTAAAAAAACTTACTGGAAAGTCCCGGTTGAAGTACTGTAGGTGTAACTCCCCCCATTAGGCCCCGTATAAACAAGCCCGGAAGCCGACCAATCCTGAGTCACCCCCTGGGAAAGGACATTTCCAAAACACGGAGCGGCCGCAGTACAAGCTCCTGATCCACCCAGCGACGTCGGATACGCAGGCGTAACGTTTTGCGCCAGGTTTGCGGCATATTTTGTGTAGATGCCCGAACGAACGCCTCCGACCACGCCTTGTTCTGCCGCTAACTTGGCCTGGGTCTGGAGATTCGTGTATTGCGGGATCGCCACAACCGCCAAAAGACCCAACAGCACGATCACCATGATCAACTCAATAAGTGTAAAACCTTTTTGGTTTTTAAACATCGGGATTCTCCTTTTGTTCATTTACTTGGTTACGAATGCTGAAAGACCTTGATCATATTCCACATCGGGAGAAACATCCCGAGCGCCAGCACGAACACCATCCCTCCGAGCAATACGATCAGCATCGGCTCGATCAAAACCATGAGATTGGTGACGGTGTAATCGACCTGCATATCATAATACTCCGAAACCTTTAAAAGCAACTCATCAATTTTTCCGGTCTCTTCCCCCACGCGGACCATCCGCACCACCGAAGGAGGGAAAATACCGCTCGCCTTCATCGGCTCGGCCATGCTGGTCCCTTCGGTGACACTGACACGGATCTTGTTGATGGCTCCGGCCACCACCTCGTTATCGGCACTTCCCGCCGCAATCTCGAGGGCACGAAGCGCTGTAATACCACTTTGGATCAGAAGCGCCATGATACGGGCGAAACGGGACATCTCTGACTTCAGGACCAAGGGGCCAAAGACCGGGAGCTTGAGCAGGGTTCGATCTTTTAAAAGCTTCCCGGTTGGCGTTTTCAGAAATTTAATAAGAAAAACCACGAGGGCGATCGATACCCCGAGAACAAGCCAGCCGTAATGAGCCATCACATCGTGGATCCCCAAGAGGATCCGGGTCGGGAGCGGCAACTCCACACCGCTTTTGGCAAAGAGCGCGGCAAAACGCGGGATAATGAAATTAGTGAGAAATGCGAAGGCCAGAACAAGAGCACTTAAGACGATCGCTGGATAACGGAGCGCGGATTTGACGCGCATCTGAAGTTTTTCTTCCGATTCTCCGATAAAGATCAAACGCTCCAGGATCTGCTCCAACCGTCCGGATACCTCCCCTGCCCGGATCATATTGACGTAGAGCACACTGAAGATCTTCGGGTAACGCTGTAGGCTATCAGAGATGCTGGCGCCACCGCGGATGCTTTGGAGCAAGCCTCCCACGATCTTCTTCAAGACAGGATTGCGGTCCTGCTCACCGATCACCTCCAGAGACGCCAGGATGGTCAATCCCGCTTTGGTCAACGTGTAGAGTTCGCGGGTAAAGGCGTTGACGTCCGTTTGTTTGAAACGGCGAAAGCGCGAAAAAAAATCGTCGGTAGCCTTTTCTTCGATCGGTTCAATGGAAACAGGTGTGCATTCTTTTTCTTTGAGTTTGGTCGCAACCTCGGCATCGGAGCCGGCGGTCATTTGTCCTTCCACAGACCGGCCGAATTTATCGCGGGCTTTATAGCGGTAGATAACTTCCATTATTCGATCTCGGTGACTCTCAAGACTTCTTCAAGGGGCGTCATCCCTTTGAGGACTTTTTCTAAGCCATCCTGCCGCAAGGTCTTCATCCCCTGCTCCACGGCTTTCTTTTTGATATCCGAAGCCGAACGGCGGGCGTCCACAAGACTTTTGATCTCATCGCTGATGAACATCAGCTCGAAGATCCCGCAACGGCCAATAAACCCGCTTTGATTGCACTTGGTACAACCTTTCCCGCGCATGGCCTGGGTCCCCTCGGGAAGTCCCACGCTCTCGAGCACCGAGGAAGAGGGCGTGTAAGGCTCACGACATTTCGGACAGTTCACACGGATAAGCCTCTGGGCGAGGATCCCGATAACGGAGCTGGAGATCAAAAAGGGTTCCGCTCCCATGTCGATCAGACGCGCCAAGGCGGACGGAGCATCGTTGGTGTGCAAGGTCGAGAACACCAGGTGGCCGGTCAGAGCCGACTGAATCGCCACTTCCACAGTTTCCTTGTCGCGAATTTCACCGACCATCATGATGTCCGGGTCCTGGCGCAAAAAACCTCGCAACCCATTGGCAAAGGTGATGCCGGCTTTAACATTCACCTGCGTTTGGCGGACCCGTGGCAACACATATTCCACCGGATCCTCAATGGTCACAATATTTTTTTCTTCGCTGTTGATCTTGGAAAGGGCCGCGTAAAGCGTGGTCGTTTTTCCGCTTCCGGTGGGTCCTGTCACCAGAATAATGCCGTGCGAGCGCGTAATCAGTTTTGAAAAATTCTCGAGATTCTCTTTAGAAAAACCAAGATCTATCAGATTGGGAAGCATCGCCCGCTTGTCTAAAAGTCGCAACACCACATTTTCGCCGAAAAGGGTCGGGAAAGTTGAAACGCGAATATCCAGGTCCTTGCCTTCGAGCTCCATGCGGATCTTGCCGTCCTGGGGTTTCCGGTTCTCGGTGATATCCATGCCGCCAAGGATCTTTACGCGGGAGACGACCGCGCCGTGGATCACCAGCGGAAAAGTTGTGATGTGATGCAAAAGTCCGTCCACGCGAAGACGCACCGAGACGATCGTTTCTTCGGGTTCGATATGAATATCCGACGCCCGGGATTGAACGGCCTGCAAAAGCAGAGAATCGACCAATTTACTGACGGGAGTCTTTTCGGTAATCTCGCCTAAAAGCGATTCTCCCATGCCGGGCGATTTTTCTTTTTCGAGGGTCTTGACGATCTCCGCCATGGAACCGTAGGAACGATAATAGGTGTTGAGCGCGGCCTGGAAGCCTCCCGATGAGACCAGGATGGGGTCGACCACATCATAGTTGGTGAGTTTACGGATCTGGTCGATGGCCACGATATTCTGAGGATCGACCATCCCGATAGAGAGCGCTTCTCCGGTCGCAAAGAGAGGGATCAGACTGTATTTCTTGGCGACCTTCTCCGGGATCAATTTGATCAGTTCACGGTCGAGACGATAATTATTGATGTCGATATAGGGAACTCCGAGGATCGTAGCTTTCGTGGTGGCAAGTTCTTCGTCGGTGACAAAACCGCTCTTCACGAGAACCGTCTCAAGAGACTGCCCGACGCGACCGGCCTCTTTTTTGGCCTGGTCCGCCTGTTCCTGCGGAAGCATCCCTTGCTTCACCAACAACTCTAGCAATTTAACGTCTGGGACCATCGCTTCTCCTAATCCTGGCTTATCCTTGCCCTGGATCTTTTCTTAGACAGTTGACAAGGATTGCCCCAATCTCAGCTCCGCCTCGATCGATGGGTCTTGGGACTAAATTCCTGTCAGCCTCTGCATTGTCTCCGAGAACAACCTGTTATCGAACGGCTTGACCATGTATGCGTCGGCGCCGGCCTGATCCGCCAGCTTCTGAGCCTCATCACTCCCCTTGGCTGAGAAGATGATCACCGGGATATGGCTATAAATCTTGTCGAATTTGAGCATCCGGCAGACTTTATAACCATCGAGCTTCGGAAGCATCAGATCCAACAAGATCGCATCCGGAGATTCCTTGCGCGCAAGATCCAAGCCCTCCTGACCGTCGTTAGCGATCAGCACTTCGAACCCCAGGGCCACCAACCGCGTTCTCACGATCGTCAGGATATTGGGATCATCATCCACCAAAAGGACTCTTTTTTTCATAAAAACCCTTCACACAGCCTTGACCTTATCAAATAGCTTTTCACGAGTCCGATTTTTCTAACCAGTCAGTTCCGTTGGAAGGTGAAATCCCTAGCAGCTTCTGGGCGGTCTCTACAAACAATTTGACATCGAACGGCTTAACGAGATAAGCGTCAGCGCCGGACTGTTCGGCGAGCTTCTTGTCCGCATCAGTTGCCCTCGCCGAACAGATGATGACGCGGATGTGCTCAAGCGTCGTGTCAAACTTGATCATCCGGCATACTTTATAGCCGTCTATTTCGGGGAGCATCAGATCCAGCAGGATGATGTCCGGCAATTCCTTCCGTGCGAGTTCCAGGCCCGACCGGCCGTCTGTTGCGAGCAAAACTGAAAATCCAATAGCCACCAGCCGCGCGGCCAAGATCGCCCGTATATTGGGGTCATCTTCTACCACAAGTATCTTTTTTTTCATAAAAACACCTCCGCCACCCTTGACCCTTCCTACCGGAAGGAAGGCGCTCGTCCTTCTATGCTTTCCCTGAAACTTTTCTGAAACGATTGAACATTGGACCCAGCTCCCGGTCAGCTATGGATCGTCTTATGGAACAACTTCAGATCGAACGGCTTGACCCTATACGCGCTGATACCGGACTGCTCCGCGCGCTTCTTGTCCGCATCACTATCCCGTCCCTCGTTCCGAAGCACCTGCGCCCTATAAATACGCGCCAATTCATATTGGCATAATATCAACCACTAGATAGTGGATATCGACCATCTTCTCCCCTTCTATAGAAATTTCTTCGATCAGGGAAAGAAGTTCTTCACGCTCTAAAAAAACTAGGACTTGGGCGGTTGGTTAAGGGACTTGTTGAAATCCTGCCACTGTTGTTGCACCTGCGTCTGAATCCGCTTGGTTTTCTCCTGAAGCTGTTTGGCAAGCACCTCCCATTGCTCTTGAAGGGTCTTGACCGTACTCTGGACCTCTGCCTCCACTTTCCTGGAAGACTCCGCGACCTTCATCGCTCCGGTCGAAAAGCTCTCATTAGCCGTGTCCTTCAAATCCCGGGCCGCTTCACCGGCCTGGGTCCCGAGTGAAGCCTGACTGTCTACAGCATAGCCTCTCCCCGCCAAAATCAATATCATGCAAACCCATAGGACTGACATTTTGCGTTTCATAAGCTCTCCATCTTTTTGGCTGGAGACCACAGACCAAAGCTCCAGTCTCTAGCCTCGGCTCTAGGGTTTCAGGAAGCTATTTTTATAAGGCATCTCCTTTCGAACAAAGAAGTTATGCTTTTAGAAGTTCCTTACGGATGTTCGTTATTATACAATAAAGCCCAAGCCACGGAGGACAAAATTCGAATGAACTGGATTAAAAAGCACAACCTTTTTCTGATTCCTCTCCTTGTCCTCACCCTCATTGCTTCCGGTTGCGTCCGGTACCGGCCGCATACCACCGACCGCTCTTCCTTCATGCAAAGAGCTCAGACACAGACGCGTGACGACCTGACGGTGACGCTCACGGTCCTGAGTAACAAGGAAGCCAAGAAATTCTTTGGCACCGCGCTCGCCAAAAGAGGGATCCAGCCGCTTTGGCTCGAGATCGACAACCGCAGCAAGAACACCCTCTTTCTTATCCCCAGGAATATTGATCCCAACTACTATTCCGCGGATGAGGCCGCTTACATGGCCCATTACCGGCAGACCCGTCAGTTCTTTGACGCGGGGCTTCTCGCGATATTTTTTTTCCCGGCTCTCGCCCTGGTCCCGGTTAATTTTTTTATGACCCGAGCCGCGAACAAAAAAATGGATGGGATCTTCGCTGAGGTATCCATGCGTAGCTATGTCG
>JBAXGK010000121.1:0-6472 GCA_037139435.1 Candidatus Omnitrophota bacterium
CAATTTGTATCCGATGGCCGGCTCCCCCACAAAATCCGGCTGGATCTCAAGCTTTTGGACAATCAGCTCATCCAGTTTCACCGTCATGATCTCGGGCACGATCTTGATGACACGGATCTGAAAGCTCGGCACATCGATCTCGGCCGGCTCCAGGCGGAAAGAATACTCTCCCGCGGTCTTGATCTCCGGACCGATCTTGTGCACGGCCTGGATATCCTGGCTCGCAAGATTCACGATCAGCGCGCGCGGTGCGGACAAAGTGACCTGCACGACCTTCGTGGAAATCTCGGAAACCGTCATTTGGGCACTGCTCATCTGTATCTTGAGCGGGATCACGCGCATCACCTCGATATTCTCTTCCCCGACGGCGTAATACCATGTCCCAACGGCAAGCACGAGCGAGATGATCTTCAGACCCCAATTGCGCGTTAACCAATGTTTCATGCTCCAGGTTCCTTCCCGTGGAACTGGAAAAGCTTTTTGTTTTTATCAATGAAATCCTTGAAGACGTTCTTGTTCTCCGCCGGCTTGAAAAGTCCCTCGAAGATCCGTTTCAGATCCTCTAGATCGAGCGCCTTGGTCAGTTTCCCGAAGACCGAGACCGAAATATTTCCGGTTTCCTCAGAAACCACGATACATATCGCATCATTCTCTTCTGTGAGACCGATCGCGGCGCGGTGGCGCGTCCCCACCGAAGGAGGAAGATCCGTCATCTGAGTCAGTGGAAAAAGCGATCCGCAGGAGGCGATCCGATCGCCCGAGATAATCACGGCGCCGTCATGCGTCGGCGTGTGGGGGTCAAAAATGCTGAGCAGAAGATCGGCGCTCACTTTCGCGTCGATCATCATGCCGCTTTCGATATAATTCTTAAGGCCCACATCCCGTTCGAGCGCGATCAAAGCTCCGGTCCGGTGCCGCGACATATGATCGCAGGCGTGAATCACTTCGTCAATCATGCCGCCTTTACTTAAAAACCCGCTCGACATCGTGGTCCCGATACGCGCCAGCACGCGGCGCATCTCCGGCTGAAAAATAATGAGAAAGGCCACGACTCCCACGGCGAACACCTTGGAGAGAACCCAAATGATGCTGTTCAGCTCAAAAAATTTCGCCGCGAGAAAAATAATCACGAGAATAACCAGCCCGAGAAGAACCTGCATGGCGCGCGTGCCCTGGAAGAACCGGATCACGGAATAGATCAGCACCCAGATGAAGAGGATCTCGATCAGAGGCCGCCAGAACGAGGTCAAAAGTTCGAACATGTTATTTTTTTCCGAAAAGTGTGAAGGCGAGCGTGAGGATCAGGCTGAGCAATATGCAAGTTGTTATGGGGAAATAGAGAGTAAAACTACCTTTACGGAGGAAAATATCTCCCGGAAGTTTTCCGAGCATCGGAACCTTCGAGAAAATGGTGGCAAAAACACCCATACAGATCAAGATCACGCCGAAGAAGATCAACGTTTTTGCAAGATCGCTCATGTCATTTCCTCTCGAAATTTTTTATAATATAGCATAGCCTTGAGCACCATTTAAAGGACTAAAGTGGAGGCCTGGGTTTCCTCGGCTCAGAAATGACTTTTAGGACTTACCCTCGGGCCCTTGCTCTCCGGAAAAGCCGATGACCTCCCGTATAAAACCGAAAACATTAAAAGCGATCAGAAGGATCAGGCCGTAAAAGCTGAGCATGAATAAAAAGTGCGCGAGGGGATTCCCTCTTTTCAGGATCTCCGCCTCCTCGACATAGAACACTTCACATGCGCCGGCACCGTGGTCCGTTCGAATGACGCTCGTTTTCCAGGATATTTCGGAAGCATCGTAACTCCCGCCCTTTCCCGTCAGATGCGCCTTCACATCCACAAGCTTTCCCTTGAGCCGAACCTGGTCGCCAACCGCGAAGCTTTCTATTTTTTTTTCAAGCTTCCGGTCACGCGCCAGCAAATGGTCGTTAGAGAGTTCGTTCAAGTTAAAATCCACTGGCCGGGACCACCGGACCGAACACCACCGGCAATCCTGGGAATAACTGACGAGAGGTGCCCTAAAAATACCGCTTGCTGCGTTGCTCCCCCAAATAAGGCACAGATCCGTGAAAAAACTTTTTTCAGACTTAGAAATGGTAAACGGGCCATAGTCGAGCTTGCTGACGATCAGGGCACTGATGTCATAGCCATAGACGGGGGTAAGATCGTACACATAGTCGTTGCGGGTAAAATGAACGACCGAACGATCGATGAGCTCATACTGGTGCGGCTCCCGCAGGACTTCGGGCCGAATCTCCCGGACACTGCGAAAATTATTACGGGCAAAGAACGTGACCCCCAAAGCTAAAAATAGGATCGCGAATAAATATCCGTTTAATTTTTTCACGATCTCTCCCGCTGAAACGGCGATGCTTAAGAAACGATAGAGTTTGCGCCCATTTTTCGTCCGAAAGCCACGGCTTTTTTGCAAGCACCGGCTTTTTTCCTGATGCCACCGGATTCACCGGCATTCGGCACGAGCAAAGACTTGAATTTCATCCCGGTATACTTCGCGGTCAAAGCGAACGGTTTTTCAAGCGCGTCCAACCCGACATCTTCATAAGCGCTCGCAAGAAGAACCAGCGTTTTCCTATTGAGCACGGTCTTCATCGTCCCCGCAGCGTTGTCCCATTTGTAAAGTGAGAACATGCGATCGATGATGATTTTAAGCTGCGCACTCGCCGCAAAGAAATAAAGCGGTGTGGCCATCACAATCACATCCGCAGAGGCCATTTTCCTGAGGGCAAGATTTGCATCATCGTCGATGACGCACTCGTAAGCTTCCTGTTTCTGACACAAACGGCACGACGTGCAGCCCGGAAATTTGTACTGAAAGAATGCGATGTGGATCAACTCCACCTTAGCGCCTTTGGAAACAGCGCCTTCCGTGAACCATTTCACGAGCGCTGCCGTATTTCCGTTCTTCTTGGGGCTCCCCGAAAGAATCAGGATTTTTTTTGCATTATTTATCATTTTTTCAGCTCAAGCTTTCGGCGCTGTAGCGGGCGATCAAGCCCGTTCGAAGAGCGTGTCGGTAGGTCCTTACAAAGAAGAGATAAGCCAAAAAAATATACCCTACGGCAAGGCAAATGCCCACGATCAGTCCAGCCCATGCCACTTCGCCTCCGGAGACGATCTTCCTCAGTCCTTCGAAAACATAAGAGGGTGGCAGAAACCATGAAACAAACTGCATCCATCCCGGCAGGGTTGAAAGAGGATACAGAACTCCCGCAAACGGTGAAATGAGAGCGGGGATCGGCCAGATGAACCATTCCGAGGCCGGACCGAACCGAAGCACCAACGCACTTCCAAAGATACCGAGAGCGATCCCAAAGAGAAAAAGCACCAGCAGAAATGGCAAAACCATGAGGCCGTAGACGAGAAGAGACAGCTTAAAACACAGGGCCGCGATCAGAAGCATGGCCATGAGCCCAACCACGCTGGTCACAACACTCGTCAGCACAAGACCCGTCACATATTCCGGAATCCGAAGCGGCGAGGCGAAAATGTTCAGAAAATTGCGCGACCAGACATCTTCAAAGAATGCCATCGTGACACCCTGCATGATTCGCATAAAGAAATCCCACAGGAGAACCGCCCCTAGGAGTGCCGGGACGAAATTAAAACCGGGCGCGGCGACGGTGTTGAGATAACGGGTGAGAAATCCCCAAAGGACCATATCCACCGCCACCCAGGCAAAGAGAGGCACGACGCGAGAAAAGCTGCCGCAAATAAGATAATACTGCCGAAGCATGATGGAAAAAATCCGGCGTAGCGACATGCCTGATTCTCCTTTTAAAAATAATAAGGGTTAATTGGACTAGCCCTGGCAACCTTTTTATAAATATTAAATTGAAGCCAGGACATGTCTCAGCGCGCTTCCGTAGGGAGCGGCTCACGCGCCACGGCGATAAAAAGCTCTTCGAGGGTCTTCTTGCCGTGCTCCGCCGGCAGCGTTTTTGGATCTCCCTCCAACAGGATACGACCATGCGAAAGGAAAAGCACGCGGTCGCAAACCTCCTCGACCTCGTACATATTGTGGGATGTCCAGAGAACACCGCCCGCTCCCTGGGTGGCGGACTCACGGATCAGAGCCCGGATCTCCCTCGCAGTGGCCGGATCAAGCGATGCCGTCGGTTCATCCAGCAAAAGAAGGGGGGGGCGGTTGAGCATCGCTTTGGCAAGACCGACGCGCGTCTGCTCGCCGGAGGAAAGAACGCCGCATTTTTTATTCCGAAATGCTCCGAGGTCAAACTCTTGTAGAAGTTCGTCGATACGCGCCGGAAGGTTCTTCACTCCGTACAAATGGCCGAAGACCTCCAGGTTTTGAGACACCGTCAAGTTCCCCGGGAGCGGGGCATAAACAGCTGCAAAATTCGTTCGCGAGATCGCTTCAGAGCGGCAGGAAGCAAGGTCAAACCCATCAATCTCCACGGTCCCTTCGTCAGGCTCGAGGATGCTCAAGATCACATTGAGGGTGGTCGTCTTCCCCGCCCCGTTCGGGCCGAGAAGTCCGACGATCTCATGACGCTTCACCTCAAAAGAGATTCGATCCACAGCCACAATGCCGCCATAGGCCTTGCGTAAGGATCTCACCGAAAGTATTTTGTCCATGACCTCACCGAAAAGAGTTGGATCGCTCGAATGCCTTAAAAGAGCTGCTGATTGGAAGCGGGCGATTTATGCCCAAAATGATGGTAGGTAAGTTCAGTCACCACGCGGCCGGCCGAAGTTCGCTTCATAAAGCCGCGCTGAATAAGATAGGGTTCATAAATTTCTTCGAGGGTCTCAGCGTCTTCGCCCACGCCGACGGCAAGGCTGTTGACGCCCACCGGCCCGCCATTACATTCCTTGAGAATATATTGCAGGATTCTCTTGTCCATCGGATCGAGGCCTTCCTGATCGACCCCGAGCATCTTGAGCCCCTGGTCGGCCACTGCTGAGGTGATCTTCCCGTCGGCTTTGACTTGCGCGTAATCCCGAACACGCCTCAAAAGCCTGTTCGCGATACGGGGTGTGCCGCGCGCGCGACCGGCGATCTCGAGCGCCCCTTTTTCGTCGATCTCAATATTAAGAAGTTTCGCGGAGCGCTTCACGATCGTGGCCAGATCTTCATTTTCATAATAATTCAAGCGTTCGATGATTCCAAAGCGTGATCGCAGCGGGGCGGTGAGAAGACCGCTTCGGGTCGTAGCACCAATGAGCGTAAAACGCGGAAGCTGCATCTTGACCGAGCGTGCATGCGGCCCTTTGTCGATCATGATCTCGATCGAATAATCTTCCATGGCGGAGTAAAGATATTCTTCGACGACATGCGGGATACGGTGGATCTCGTCGATGAAAAGCACGTCGCCTTTTTCAAGGTTCGTGAGAATGCCCGCGAGGTCCCCCGCCCGTTCAAGCACGGGACCGGAGATCTGATGGATCTTGGCGGCCATGCGATTGGCAATGATATTGGCGAGCGTGGTTTTCCCGAGGCCCGGAGGCCCAAAGAGGAGAATGTGGTCGAGCGATTCCTTGCGGCCAAGCGCGGCTTCGATCGAGACCTTGAGATTGTCCTTCACCTGGGTCTGGCCGATGAATTCATCGAGCGTAGCCGGGCGGAGCGTGACCTCGATCTCGATCTCTTCCGGCTTAAACTCTTCGTCGATCAGTCTGTCGGCTGCCATTTTTTTAGTCTCGAGTCTGTTTAGACGTGCTTCAATGCACTACGGATGATCTCTTCTACGGACGGCTTTTTCCCGAGTAACGTCTTCAGTGTTTTCTGGATCGCATCCTTCGCCCGCTGCTTGGTATAACCGAGCGATACAAGCGCAGAAACCGAATCCTCAACCATTTGGTCGGAAACACTCGCGTCATGGATGAGTTCCTTACCGGCGGAAACCTCGGCCTTACCGATCTTGTCCTTAAGTTCGATAATGACGCGCTCGGCGGTCTTCTGCCCGATTCCTGAGATCGCCGTCAGCACAGGGATGTTCTTTTCCTGAATAGCCCGCTTGAGCTCCGGAAGCGTCACGCCCGAAAGCAATGTGATCGCGAGCTTCGGCCCGATACCGGAAATAGAGATCAAGAGTCTGAACGCTTCTCGCTCTTCTTCGGTCGCAAAGCCATAGAGCAACTGCGCGTCTTCGCGTACGACAAAATGCGTGAAGAGTTTGACGGTCTCGCCAAGATTCGGAAGGCTCGAGAACGTGGAAAGCGACACGCGGACCTCATAGCCGATCCCGTTCACATCCAGGATCACCGCCGTCGGCGTCTTCTCCGAAATCTTTCCGCTCAAATAGTGGTACATTTATTTAAACTGCTCCTTCACTTTGGGGCGAGTAAAATAATAGATGAATATAATATTTAAAATCATGGCTGCCAAGGCCCCGAAAACCGAGGCATAAAATTCAGATCTTGCAAGCCCCTCGACGCTTAAAAACGGGGTCGCCCGCCCTCCAATGACCGATCCT
>JBAXGK010000122.1:0-6384 GCA_037139435.1 Candidatus Omnitrophota bacterium
CGACCAGATTGCGGATTGCTCCAGGAGGAAAGTTAATTTTGCATTTGAAACGACCTTGTCCGGAAAAGCCTACATCAAACTGTTTCAGAAGATGAAACAACATGGTTACGAACTCCATATGTTTTTCTTGTGGCTTCCTACCGTCAAACTTGCTCTGGCGAGGGTCGCAGACCGGGTTCGAAAAGGCGGCCATGATATTCTCGAGCAGGATGTTAGACGGCGGTTTGCGCGGGGCCTCAAAAATCTTTTCAATGCCTACAGTTCATTATTTGATACATGGAGCGTTTTTGATAATTCCACGAGTTCTCCGGAACAGATTTTTAGGGTGGAACGAGGTGTAATTACGGTTCATAATAAGGCCAAGTACGAAAAAGTATCAAAACAGGCAGGGTGTAAAAATGGCTTCTAGGGAAAGTATCCAGACAAAAGCTGATAAGGCGCTTAAACACGCTGTTCGAGACCTGATTAAAGCAAGACAGGCGACAAACGATACCCTTGTGATCTGGAAGAATGGTAAGGTTGTACGCGTTTCGGCTCGTAAACTCGCCTAAATTGCCGCAAACCGAAGTTCCTTCATTAGCATCTTCAGTATTTCCACCTCTTCCGAGGTCATAAGCCAGTTGCGAAAGTCCAACAGGCGGGGGAGTTTTTTCTAAAAGGCGTTATCGCATATTGCGGCAGCGCCTTTTTTTGTCCATTCGCTCAATCCCGGCTCTTAGTGTTATGGCATGAAAACCCCTGATTTTTTTGATCATGATATTCCCAAACAACCTGTCTCGAGTTTATTGCAGGATCCCACGTTCTAACATCACCGGGGTTAACACCTCGTAGCACTCTATTCCTTCCTTCTCACAGCGCCCCCTTAGCGGTATTATCTGTGCAATGCTAGCGAGGATTGGACAAGGAGGAATTTGATGATAAAAAAATTAGTTTTGATGTGTATTTTGGTTTTGCTTTTAGCGGCAAACACAGCCCTCGCTGCCGATTCTTTGCCATCCTGGAACGACACTGCACCGAAGAAGGCGATCATCGCTTTTGTCGAAAAGGTTACTAAGGAAGGCTCGCCGGATTTTGTACCGGAACCTGAGCGTATCGCCACTTTCGACAACGACGGCACGCTTTGGGCGGAGCAGCCGATCTATTTCCAGCACACCTTTATCTTTGACCGCATCAGGGCCCTCGCGCCACAGCATCCCGAGTGGAAAAGCAAGGAGCCTTTTGCCTCCGTCCTTAAAGGCGATCTGAAGAACGTTCTGGCCGGCGGCGATGAGGCATTCCTGCGAATGTTCATGGCCACGGAGTCGGGAATGACCTCCGATGAATTTGGAAAAGTCGTGACGGGTTGGATCACGACCGCGAGACATCCCCGGACTCAGCGGCTTTATACAGAGATGGCTTACCAGCCCATGCTGGAACTACTCGCCTATTTGCGCGCAAACGGATTCAAGACCTATATTGTTTCCGGCGGCGGTGTCGATTTCATGCGCCCGTGGTCGGAAAAAGTCTATGGCATTCCGCCCGAACAGGTGGTCGGAAGCAGCATCAAGACGAAGCTTGAATTTCGCGAGGGGAAGCCCGTGCTGATCTACGTGCCGGAGTTGGACTTCATTGACAACAATGACGGGAAACCCATCGGTATCCAGTCCCGGATCGGTCGTCGTCCGATCGCCTCGTTCGGCAATTCCGACGGCGACCTGCAAATGATGCAATGGACTTCCGCCGGCAGCGGCCCCCGTTTTTGTCTTTATGTTCACCATACCGATGCCAAACGGGAGTGGGCTTATGACCGCGAGTCGGACGTGGGCCGCCTCGACAAAGGTCTAGACGAAGCTTTGGCCAAGGGCTGGACCGTTGTGAGCATGAAGAACGATTGGAAGATCGTTTATCCTTTTGAGAAGGAGTAAAGCCAAGAGATCATTGATTTTAATAACCCGTTGCCCTGACGCCTGTGCGCCAGGACTACCATCGCGGCGGCCAAGGTTGCCGCCATTTTTATTTATGGATTTTTCCACGCCAGTCCTGAATTCATTATTTTTTAATAATAATCAGGGCAGGCGGGGGAGTTTTATATAAAAGGGCGGTGACCTTTTAGGGATGTCGGCTTTTTTATTTTTTTGGCCATGCTTTTGCCGCGAGATTGTGATTTAAAGATGCGGGGTATATAATTCCTTCCGAAGCGCTAGACTGGGTTTTGCGGGCACAAACCGTATATTTGTTTCCGGCCAAAAAGAAATAATGAGCGCCAGTGGAAGGGAATATAAAAAAGTGATAAGCGGCATCGCGGCAATGATTTTAAAAGCAAAAATTTCAAATGAATAAACAAAAAAAACACGGTTTTTTTTGCCTGCTCGGCAGATTGTTGAAATACGCAGCCATTTTTTTTATACTCTATTTTGCCTTGCGTGTGTCCGCGCAGATTTTCAGGGATCAGGCCGCTGAAAGAGCTTTGGCCCATCTCTATGCGGGTTATCGCGCTATTCCGAAAAAACCAGCCACGATGTTTATTCCGGGGATGATGGCTTCGATCCTAAAGGATCGAACGACCGGGAAAGTCGTTTACGGCAATGTCCTCCAGGGATTGATCGAAGAACTGGATCTTCCGATCGACGGCAAAACGCTCCTGGACAATCAGGACGAGATCGTTGCCGGGGAAATCGTTTCAAAATTCAAGTGGATCCCCGGAATTCTGGAGCTTGATATTAACGAGCGGGTCCGGCAAGGAGCACAAAAGATCGGAGGGTTTAAGGCGGGGCAGGATGGGTTTTCTTTCGCCTGGGACTGGAGGCGTGATCTTGTTGAAGCGGTACAACAACTTGACCGTAAGATCGAGGAAATCAAAAAAAAGACCGGACAGCCGGAACTTAAGATCAACCTTCTGTGCCATAGCGCTGGCGGCCTTATCGCGCGTTATTACGCAAAATATGGCGCAAAGGATGTACTGAATGATCCTGCGCCGGTTCCGACGTATGAAGGTGCCAAAAATATTAACAAGATCATCATGCTTGGGACCCCGAATGCGGGGTCCATGGAGTCTTTTGCGACCCTCCATCAGGGGCTTTGGCTTCCCAGTATCGGCGGCGCCACGGCGGAGATGATCTTTTCCATGCCGGCCCTTTACCAGTTCATGCCGTTTGAGGGAAAGAAAGTTTTTATCGATCCTGACGGGAAGCCTTTAGATGTCGATCTTTATGACCCCGCGAACTGGGAGACCTACGGCTGGTCGGTTTTTGCACCCGAAAGGCAGAGGAAAGATCTTGCGAGATTGATAAAAAGACACGGCGAAGCCGAGGGCAAAAAGAGATTCCATGAGAAGTTGGCAATTCAGCGGCGTTATATTGCACTCGCGCTGAGCCGCGCCCAAAGATTCCAAGCGGCTTTATGGGCCGGTGATTTGAGTGAAGAGAGGCGAAAGGTCCGCTATATCGTTTTCGGAGGGGACCGTGCCCCGACCCTGCAGGCGGCGATTCTGGGCCGTGATGATAAAAAAATGTGGAAGACGACGTTCAAAACGGACCGTTCCGAACTCAAAGATATTCTTTATGGCTACGGCGATATGAGCGTCACCAAGGAAAGTGTTTTGGGCCGTCACACAGTCGAGATCAATGGCGTGAGCGTTCGTCAGGAACTGCCTCTTTCTCACTCCGTCTTCTTTTTTTCGAACCATGTGGATATGCCCAAGGACATGACTTTTTTGGACAATGTCCTCCATATTATTTTCGAAGAATATAATCCCCAGCCGGCTCCAAGGCGCAAGCACGGACTCTTGCGCCATTTTTTGAATGAAGAACGCAGTTTTTTTTAAGATCCGCTCTCGAAGGGCCACCGATGATTGATTTGGGCGAGAAATGAATAACGATAGCCTAAAACTATTTATGCAATAGCAGGTAATAATCCTTTGGTCAGGATCTTGAGGATTTCAACCTCTCTCAAGGTCATAAGCCAGTTGCGTCCGCCTCTCTGCATCCTCCGAGAGGACGGATCCGTCCTTGTTGATCATCAGCAAGGCGAAAAAGTCCACCACGCGGGGGAGCCATTTTATAAGCCCAGCGCATCATTGCTGGCGACGCACTAAAACACGACCCTATGCAAGAGAAATACTTGTTCGGGGTTTTGTTTTTTAGGCGGGCATCATCCGCTTAGCGGTGACCCGGTTCGACTTCTCTTCCTTCGTGGATAGTTCTTCATGCCCATCTACGCCGTCTGCGCCGGACCGGAGGGGGTTCCTTTTCGGTGATGCGGTCATCATTTGGTGCTATACTTGGCGTCGTTCCCAAGGGCAATTGCGTTTATTGAATAGTCGTCGGATCTCTATTGAAGAAATTTAAGCTTTTTATTTTTAAAAGGCAGCCGATAATTCAATGATATGAATCCAGGACTTCCGAAATATCTACGCGAGGCGTTCTTTGCACGGCATCTAGGGATGTTCGTAAGCCCATCCTGGATGATCATGGCGTCTTTCGCTTTTCTCGGAACGCTGGTCAATCCGGGGTTCTTGCTGATCGGCGCGGGGACAGAGATTGCGTATCTTTTTACCCTCGCGACAAATCCTCGCTTTCAGAATCATGTCCAGAATAAAATGCGGAACCAATTACTCGCCAAGGAAAATCTAGCGTGGAAGCAGCGGACCGACAAACTGATCGGCCAGCTCAGGCCAGAAGAGAGCGAGCGTTTTTCCCTGCTCAAAAGCCGCTGCGATCTGATCATCGAGTTCTATTCGACCCAGTTGTCCCTGCCTCTCGAGATCCTTCAGCAGCACAGCCAGAGCCTGAACGGACTTGTCTGGATCTTTTTGCAACTTCTCGTAACAAAACAGGCGGTCACGAACATGATGCAGGGGGGTGTGTCCAGCGTCGATTTTGAATCAAAGATCCAGAAGCTCGAGGCGCAAATCCGGAAGGAAGGGACGGCGGACGATCTCAAGAAATCCTTGGAAAGCAAACGCGACATCTTGAAAATGAGGCTTCAGACGCTTGCGGAGGCGAAGCAACGGCTGGCTTATGTGGATTCCGAGTTGGAAAGGATCGAGCAACAGGTAGAATTAATACGGGAGCAGGCGGTCGTGAGTAAAGACTCCCAAGGCATTGCAAATCGGATCGATTTAGTAAGCACCAGCCTGAGCCGGACCGGGGAGTGGCTCAAGGAGCAGGAAAGCCTTTTTGGGTCCGTAGAAAAAATGCTGGAAGGTTCGCCGAACATTTTGTCCCAACAGAAACCAACTCTGGAAAATCAATAGCTATGTCCCTTCAGAATATCCCGGCGTGGGCGCAAGAACTCAAAGAGTTTTTCTGCTCGAATGCTGTGAGCCAATTCCTGATCTACGGCAATATTTTTGATGTAGTCCATTATAAGGAAAGCGAGACGGCGTCTCGGTTCCTGTCTCTGAAGGATTTTTTAGAGCATGTGATGCTTGAGAAATATGACACGGTGATCTTTTATGACCGTGGCAACGGCATACGGGTTACTCAGGGAGATAAGGAGTGGAGCGAATGGCTGAATCAGCTTAGTCCGGGGAGTGGCATGGACGTGAACACGCGCGATCCATCGAAAGCGCTCAAGCTGATCGATACCTATCTTCTTCGAGCTCTCAATCTCCAGGCGATCGGCGCCCGGAAAGCGGAACCGAACAGGCGCAAAATCGCCGTCATCATCGATTTCGCGCAATTTATCGTTCCCAGCGGGGAATCCCTGCAGTTTGCCAGCGAGCTCGGCTCTCATGTCGTGAATATTCTGAACTGGGCCAATGATCCGAGCATCCTCGAAAGCAATATCGCGACCTTCCTTGTGACGGAAAAACTGAATGACGTGAACCGTTTGATCGCCGAGAATTCCCATACGGCGAAGATCGAGATTAAGCTGCCTTCCGAAGAAGAGATGCTGGATTATATGAAGTGGCTATCGGCGACAACCTTCCCAGAGTTGGAAAAGCAGAGTGATGTGAGTCTGGAGGTATTGGCGAAATACCTGACGGGGCTCAGCTGCGTTGCGGCCAAAAACATTATCTCCTTTGCTTTGAAGAACAATTACCGCATCAAGCAGGATTTCCTCAGGAAAAGGAAGAAAGATGTCATTGAGAAAGAATGCCAGGGGCTGCTTGAGTTCTATGAATCCACCTACAACCTGGACATGGTGGCGGGGCATGAGCCTATCAAAGCGTGGTTGCGCCAGGATGCAGAGCTCCTCCGGACGGGGAAGATCCATGCGCTGCCGATGGGCTATCTGATCGCCGGCAGGATCGGAACGGGGAAAACCTTTATGGTTCAATGCTGGGCGGGAGAGCTCGGGATCCCCTGCGTCGTGCTGAAAAATTTCCGCGACAAATGGGTGGGGACCACGGAAAGCAATCTGGAAAAGATCTTTTCAATATTGTATGCGCTGGGTCAGGTC
>JBAXGK010000123.1:0-6376 GCA_037139435.1 Candidatus Omnitrophota bacterium
GGAGGTCATTATGACTTTTTTTGACGAAAATTCCAGCGAATCTTAAAGGCCGTATATGGTACTTGGTACTTGAAAAAGGCTGCGGGAATGTTGGCGGCTCACTATGTGCTATGTACCATCAATCATGTCCCTTGCCCCACGCAAGGTGGTGGGCTGATTTAGGCCGATTTGCCAATAGCTCGCTCGGTAATGACCAGCGAACCCAAACGGTTTAAAGCCGCATTACAGGAGGAAGCAGGCTTCGTCCCCATAGAATCGAAAAAGAACTTCTCCACGACGGAAGGGCCCAAAGGCATTGGATTGAGAGGTCCCTGGAAAGAGACACTAGGGGGCGCAAAAACAGCTCCTGTAGAGAGAAAACATCCGCAAAGAACCACAACCAAAACTATCCACCGGGAAAGGACCGATTTGAAAGTTGCCATGGCTTTCCTCCTCGTCCAAGTCTTTATGTTTTTTATGAACGGCGACTTGGACAGCACTGATTTCCAATTGAGTTTTTAAATCGAAAATCAGGCACGGTTAAGCGCACACCACAACTTTGATGCTGGTGTACATTTAATATCGGTGGAAAACCACGGGGACTTGAGACGACAAAAGCAGTATATAGCACTTGGCACATGGTACTTGGAAAAAGCTAAGGGGAACCACGGTTTGCGATGTCCTACGTATATAGGCTATGTACTGCTTTAAGATTTTTCCTTCACCGTTACTTCAAAAAGGGTGCCGCGAACACCGGTAAGCGCGGTGGGAGTGCGGACCTCAAACTTGGAATTGCCCTTCAAGGCTTCCACCTTCACCAGGATCTTCCCAAGGGCGAGATCAAGGATCGTGGTCCGATCACCCGTCACAGTATCCGTCTCCGCCTTTTGGATACGGAATAAACTCCCTTCCTTAATCTCCACGCGGCCGATCTTGCCGCCATCCATCAAAACTTCAACGGAATTTCTCTCCGCCGTCTTCACCTCATCCCCGGGGAGGATCACCATGCCGTCGATCGCCGACTTCCATTCCCCGCCACGGCTCTTCACAAAAACATCTTTGCCGGGGTTCTTCAAAGTACCGTAACGATCCCCGCTCTTCGTATGCTGTGTCACAATCGGTGAAGCGGATTTGAGAACGCGGGTCTCCGGCGATGGAGCGACTTCGGGTTCTTCCTGTGTCTTTTTCAGGATCTTCTCCAGAGCCTGGTTCAGGGCCACGGGGGTAGGCTCCCTGGAAACTGTCATAGGCACCAGATCGGATTCTGGATCGGCTTTCTTCAAGATATCTCCCAAAGGTTGTTTCATCGTCTGAACCACCGGCTCTTTCAAAGCTTTTATCTGTTTTTTAGGGCGCTTCTTAAAAAGCACCCTCATCGAATCCCCCATCCCTAAAAGGGACATCGCGTTAGCTCCATCGATCACATACACCGCTCCTTCGATCACCCGCACATCCGTCAGGAATTTCTTGGAATCTTCACCCCCCATAAATTTCTCGATTGGGACATCACGCCATTGCACATCTTTTCCGCCGTCTTTATCTGGAGTTACTTCCTCTTTTTTCCCGGAAGCTTCGGTCTCCTCAGTCCCAGATCCTTTTTTGTCGCCTCCCACGATCTCCGAAGACTTCGTTTCAACGCTCTCATTTTTCACAGGAACGGGCTCACGACCCAGAGGCGATTCTTCTTCAAAAGAAACATCCGCTTCATCAAGCGTATCCTCGACAGCCATTTGGGCGGCATTGTCCGTACGATTCTGAGTTGCGGAATCAATCACCGGGCTATGAAGCTCGGACACCGGGAGTGTCACAGGTTGTAACGGAAGACCGAGAGGATTCGTCACAGGCGTCGAGGGAACCCCGCCGATCAGGTTTTGGTTCAGATTCGTATTCCCGATCCCTGTCTGATCCACGATCGTCACGATCGGGATCGTAGTCACCACGGTGGGTATGATCGTCGTCGGGGGTATGATCAACGTTGTATCCACACCCGTTCCCCCGGTGGGAGGCGGTGTCACCACAATGATCGTAGGAACGACGGGCTGAACCAGCGTACGACTCTGGCTGCCAAAAACATCCAACGGATAAATGCTCCTTGTCCCCGCGGCCATCTTCGAACTACCGTTCAAACTCTTTGCAATCACGAGAGTAGAATTTCCGACAGAGCTCCTGTCGAGCACTCCATAATACCGGCTCGAAGCACCCGTCCCGATGGAATAATTAAGACTGCTCTCCGTCACACCATCGTTTGAATAATAAAGGTTAACATTTTGACCCGCTCCCGCGCCGCTCTGCGTTGTAACACCATCCAGCGAAGTGATCAAATACACATGCCCCCCCACTCCGCGCACTCCGTTCCCATACCGGAATTGGAAGTGAGGATACGTCCCGCCTTCATCCATCACCCAAGTGTTACTAAAGTCCCAGCCGGAGTAAGTGGTAGAACTCATCATGTTCGCAGAGGTTGCATCCAAAGCCGTTTCAGGATCTTCGACCGCAAAACCCTGGGCATCGGCGGCCATGAGAACCGCCTTGCCTGCCGTGCCACCGCCCACGCTTGTCGTCTGTCCGGTCATCTTCTTATCCCAGAAAGAATTGGTCACAGTCCCGGTGCCCGAACCGACTAAACCGCCGGTATTCGTCGCCCCAGTGACATAACCCATCGCATAAGTTTTATTCACCGTTCCGTTATTTTGACCGGCCAAGCCGCCCACATGTTCGCCCGTCCCCGCCACACGAGCGCTGGAATAAGCATTCGCGATGCTTCCGGTATTAGCCCCCACCAGGCCCCCCACAAAACTGACGCCGCTCACGGTATGGGAACCCGTGGTGTAAACATTCGTGAGAACCCCCGCGTTAAAACCCGCCAACCCGCCCGTGTACTGCCCTCCGGAGATATTCACATTCTCCAGACCCAAACGATTCACCGCCCCGGTCACATAACCAAAGAGGCCGGAATAAGCTGCGGAGTGGTTCATCGTAAGATTGCTGATCACTTGCCCGTTCCCATTCAGACTCCCGGTGAATGCAGAGCCCAAAGTCCCGATTGGTTCAAAACCGGCATTCCCGTTCCAGCTTGCAGCCCCACTCAGATCCAGAGAACTATTTAACTTAAAATGAGAGGACAGATTGTTCTTCATCGCCTGAAGATCATAAATATTGCGGATCACATAAGGATTATTCGCGGCACCATTCCCAGTGTACCGGATGAAGGACACTCCATACGGCACCGAAAAATTGCCCGTCACCGTGAAGGTGTGACTCAGCGGATCGGTATCCATAAACGTACCGCTCGTCTGAATATAATCTCCGGCGATGGCAAGACCGGCGCCCTGGGTCAGCGTGCCGTTCGTCAAGGTCAGGTCGCCCGCCACATTCATCGCATCCCCAAAGCTGTAAGTCCCTAAAACCGTAAGATCATTGATCGCTTTTCCGGAGGAAATGATCGCGCCCGAACCCTCAAGCACCACGTCCCGGGCCCCTGAAATATTCGTAAGATCGAGACTTCCGGCAAGCGTCATGGCTTTGCTCGCAGCCTCCAGCGCCCCCGTCACATTGAGCGCTCCGTTCACATGCAGCGCATCCACAAGTGAATAAACCCCAGAGATCGTAAGATTTCCGAATTGATTCGGGCCGGAAGTGATCATCTTGCCGGAACCCGTGAGCGTAACATCCCCAACATTGGAAAGACCGTTAAAAGACCAATGGCCACCTTCACGGATCGCGTTCGATGCGGCATTCAGTGTTCCTTGAACGTCCAGATCCCCTATCACGGAAAGCGCATCCACCAAAGAATAAGCCCCGGAGATCACAAGACCCGCGACGGCTTTACCGTCCGAGGTGATCGAGCCTGAGCCATCAAGCGTCACGTTCCCGGCGCTGGAAATATTCGTGAGATCAAGGCCCTGAGCGAGTGTCATCGCTTTATTCGCCGCATCCAAATCGCCCGTCACATCCAACGCGCCGTTCACGTGAAGCGCGTCTGCCAATGAATAAACCCCGGAGATCGTAAGTTTTCCAAACTGATTCACGCCCGAGGTGATCGTCTTACCGGAGCCCGTCAGAGTAACATCGCCCACGTTGGAAAGACCGTTGAAGGACCAATGCCCCCCTTCACGGATCGCCTGCGAAGCAGCATTGAGTGTCCCGGTAACATTCAGCTCCCCGATCACAGCAAGCGCTCCCACGAGCGAATACGCCCCAGAGATCGCTAGGCTATTCATGCTCTTTCCGGCGGAGGTGATCGACCCTGCTCCATCGAGCGTTACATCTCCGGCATTCGAGATCTTTGTAAGGTCAAGGCTTTGAGCAAGCGTCATCGCCTTACTCGCCCCATCCAAAGTCCCACTCACATTCAGGGCGCCATTGACGTGCAGCGCATCCACGAGCGAATAAACCCCGGAGATCGCAAGGTCGTTCAATTCTTTACTGGCCGAGGTAAGAGTCCCCGCCCCATCCAAGGTCACATCCCGAGCATTCGAGATGTTCGTAAGATCCAGGCTTTGCGCGAGCGTCATCGCCTTGGTTGCGGCGTTCAACGTTCCCGTCACCGAGAGCGCGCCGTTCACATGGATCGCGTCCACGAGCGAATAGGCCCCCAAGATCGCAAGATCATTCAATTCCTTGCTGGCCAATGTGAGAGTGCCCGCACCGTCCAAGGTCACATCCCGCGCATTCGAGATCTTCGTCAGATCCAGGCTCTGGGCAAGCGTCATCGCGTTACTCCCCGCATCCAAAGTTCCCGCGACATCCAGGGCGCCATTCACGTGAAGCGCATCCACAAGAGAATAAATCCCGGAGATCGTAAGATTGTTTAATTCTTTACTGGCCGATTTGAGAGTGCCCGAACCGTCGAGCGTCACATTCTGCGCGTTTGTGATACTTGTAAGATCAAGGCTCTCGGCAAGCGTTATCCCGTTACTCCCCGCATCCAAAGTGCCCGCCATATCCAACGTGCCGTTCACGTGAAGCGCATCCGCAAGAGAATATGATCCAAGGATCGAAAGATCGTTAAGTTCTTTGCCCGCAGACTTCAGGGAACCGGAACCCTCGAGCATCACATCTTTGGCGTTGGAAATATTCGTAAGGTCAAGACTCTGCTGAAGGATCATCATTCGATTGGCTGCATCAAGAGTTCCCGGAACGCTTAGCACTCCACTCACGCGCAGTGTATGCGTCAGCGAATAAGCCCCGTAGATCGTTAGATCATGAACCGTTTTTCCGGATAAAAAGAGAGTCCCAGAACCCTCGAGCGTTACGTCACGAGCATTTGAGATCTTTGTCAGATCAAGGCGTTGCGCGAGCGTCATCGCGTTATCCGCCGCATCCAGCGTCCCGCTCACATTCAGGGCTCCATTGACATGAAGCGCGTCCGCCAAGGAATAAGCTCCGGAGACTGTAAGATTGTTCAATTCTTTGCTGTCCGATGTGAGCGTGCCCGAACCATCCAAGGTCACATCAAGAACATTCGAAATTTTCGTCAGGTCAAGACTCTGAGCCAGGGTCATCCCCTTGCTCGCCGCATCCAAAGTTCCCGTCACCGTGAGCGCGCCATTGACGTCCAATGCATCCACCAGGGAGTAAAGCCCGGAGATCGCAAGAGTATTCACGCTCTTCCCAAAAGAAGTGATCGAGCCTGTTCCATCCAGCGTCACATCTCCGGCGTTGGAGATATTCGTAAGATCTAGGCTTTGTGCGAGCGTCATCGCGTTACCGGCCGCATCCAGAGTCCCCGCCACATCCAGGGCCCCATTCACGTGAAGTGCGTCCGCCAAAGAATAAGCTCCGGAGATCGTAAGTTTGCCGAATTGATTCAAGCCGGAGATTCCGGAGGTGATGGTTTTTCCTGATCCTGTCAGTGTTACTTCGCCAAGATTGGAGATATTGTCAAAACTCCAAGACCCGGCCTCCGTGATCGAGTGACCCTGCATATTGAGAGCACCCAGGACCTGCAGATCCCCCGTCACATCCATGTCGCCGCCCGGAGCATAAGTGACCAGAGAAGGGACCACCATATTGATCCCGTTCAGGAAATTCACATCATTGCCGGACACAAGATAATGAACGTTGGAATTTCCGGGCAAATAGGCGGCGGCGAAATCCGCATTCGTGTAAGACGTGAGAAGATTCGCATGATTATTCCCCACCGAAAGAACATCCTTCGAAAGAGAAAGACCTAGAACATTGTCCGAGGACCGTACCACACCCACCATATTGACTGGATACGCCGCATCATCAACATAGATGAGGAGGCGTTCTCCGCCATACAACAATTCAGGATCAAATTCAAAGGAGCCGTCTGCGGCAGTCGTAGCTTTCGTCACAGGCGCACCACCATCAATAGAAAGGGAAACAGGCGTGCCGATCGCAAGACCGCCGCTGATCGTTCCGGAAACCCCCG
>JBAXGK010000124.1:0-6375 GCA_037139435.1 Candidatus Omnitrophota bacterium
GAATGGGTCCGGCAAACGATCAAGCGTCATATTAAAAAAGATGTTCATTTCGATGTTGCTTCGAACCCGGAGTTCCTTCGGGAAGGCTCCGCGATCCACGATTTCCTTCAGCCGGATCGCATCGTGATCGGCGTTTCAAATGAGCGCGCGGAAAAAATATTCCGGAAGCTTTACAGTCCACTCAAGGCTCCCATGATCGTTACCGATATCAAAAGCGCGGAGCTGATCAAACACGCCGCGAATTCTTTTCTGGCTACCAAGATCTCATTCACGAACGCGGTGTCCCGGATCTGTGACGCCGTTGGCGCGGATATTGAGTGCGTCGCATTGGGTATGGGGCTTGATGCTCGCATTGGAAAGCAGTTCCTAAAAGCGGGGATCGGGTTCGGCGGATCGTGTTTTCCAAAAGACGTGAGCGCTTTCCTGCATATCTCAGAAAAACTAGGCACCCGATTTGAGCTTCTCGCAGACGTGCTCCGGATTAACGACGCTCAGGCAAAATACTTTGTGGAAAAGATCAAAAATTCCATGAAGCCGCTTCGAGGCAAAACGATCGGAGTATTGGGGCTGGCGTTCAAGCCGGACACCGATGATATGCGCTCCGCGCCCTCAATTCCGATCATTCAAATGCTTCAAAAGGAAGGCGTTCGCGTGAAAGCCTATGACCCGCAAGCGGCCTCAAAAGCATCAGCCCTTCTTGAGGATGTGGATTATGTCGCTACGCCTTATGAGGTCGGGCATGGCGCGCACGCGATCGCGGTGTTGACAGAGTGGAGTGAATTCTTGAATCTGGATTGGCAGCACCTCAAGAAGTCCATGAAAGACCGGTTCTTTTTTGACGGGCGCAACATGTTCTCGCCCGCGGACATGAAGAAGCACGGTTTTCGTTACTTCAGTATCGGCCGACCCTCGGCCTAGGAAGCCAGCCCCGTTAGAGATTGTTTCAGCTATGTTTTATACTTTGGTGTTTCGGAGTCAAAAAGACGGAAGATGGTATACGGGATTCACGAAAGATTTGCGGAAGCGCTTCAAGGAGCATCAACGAAGTGTGGTTGGCACCACAAAAGGGCGCGGACACTTTGACCTTATTCATTATGAAGCTTGCGTGGATGTTAATGACGCGGTTTGACGAGAAAAATACTTAAAAACAAGCATGGGGAAACGCTTTTTGCGAAATCGTTTGAAGCGCTTCCTATCTCTAACGGGGGAGCAATCATGAAAGGCGTCATTCTCGCGGGGGGGCTCGGAAGCAGGATGTACCCGCTCACCAAAGTTACCAATAAGCATCTTCTCCCTGTCTATAACAAACCGATGATCTATTATCCCATTGAGACGCTTGTGCGCGCCGGAGTGCGAGATATCCTGATCGTTACGGGGGGCAATTCCTCTGGGGATTTTCTTAAACTTCTGGGGAACGGAAAACAGTTCGGATTGAAACACATTAATTACACTTATCAGGAGGGGGAAGGCGGCATCGCGCATGCTCTAGGCCTCGCGGAACATTTTGTGGGCGAAGATAAGATGGTGGTAGTGCTAGGCGATAATATTGTCCAAGAAGATATCACGCCGCATGTACGACGTTTTGATCAACAGCCGGAGGGCGCGCGTCTTTTGCTAAAAAAAGTGCCGGATCCGGAGCGCTTTGGTGTCGCCACTTTCAAGAAGGGGAAGATCACCGGGATCATTGAGAAGCCAAAAGTTCCTAAAAGTTCCTACGCGGTCATTGGGGTCTATATGTACGATGCGACGGTCTTCAACTTTATCAAAACTCTCAAGCCTTCCCGGCGCGGTGAGCTGGAGATTACGGATGTGAATAACTGGTATCTCAAGCGTGGCGTCCTGGAATATGATCTCTTGAAGGGCTTTTGGACGGATGCCGGACAATTTGAGTCCTTGCACCGCGCCAATGTGTTGGTGGCCCGGCAGGAGGGTTATAAAACGTCATGATTCTCCTCAATAAAAAACTATACGGGTTATCAGGGCAGTCCAAGTTGCCATCCATGAAAAAGAAAATAAGGACTTGGACGGTATGAAAAAACTTCTTGTGACCGGGGGCTGTGGATTCATCGGGTCGAATTTTATCCGCCATTTTATTAAGAATCGTCCGGGATGGGGCGTCATCAATCTCGATAAATTGAGCTATTCCGGCAATCTTGAGAATCTTCGCGATCTGAAAGGTTCCTCCCGTTACGAGTTCGTGAAAGGCGATATCACGGATAAAAAGCTCGTCCTCAAGCTTATGAGGAAAGCTTCCGCAGTCGTGCATTTCGCTGCAGAGACCCACGTGGATCGCTCCATTGAAAGCGCGGATGATTTTCTTACGACAAACATCCTGGGAACGGCCGCTTTGCTCGAGGCTTCACTTGCGTGCGGGATCAAGCAATTCGTCCACATGTCGACCGATGAAGTCTACGGATCGATTTCGAAAGGCTATGCGGATGAGCGAGCGACGCTTTTACCAAACAGCCCTTACTCAGCGTCGAAAGCCGGCGCCGATCTGTTGGTCCGGTCCTTTCAGGAAACCTTTAAACATCCGGCCATGATCGTGCGGTGCACGAATAATTTTGGGCCGTATCAATTCCCTGAAAAAGTCATTCCACTTTTTGTGACGAATTTATTGGAAAATAAGACCGTCCCGCTTTATGGGAATGGCAAGAATCGTCGGGATTGGATCTACGTTGAGGATGCCTGCAGCGCGCTTCTTCTGGTTCTAGAAAAAGGTAAGGCCGGTGAGATCTACAATGTGGGAGCGCATCATGAGATGAGCAATCTTGACTTGACGAATGCCATCCTCCGGCATTTTAAAAAAGGTAAGGAAATGATCCGTTATGTCACGGATCGTTTGGGACATGATATGCGTTATGCCGTTAATTTTAACAAGTTGAAGAAGTTAGGCTTCAAGCCCTGCTGGAGCTTCGCCAAGGGGCTGGCCGCAACTGCAACGTGGTACCGGGAGAACCCAGAGTGGTGGCAGTCTCTGAAGCAGGACAAATACACGGTGAAATCGTGACAGTCCCAATACCTATCAATTTCAACAGAGTTGAAATTGGGGCTGTCATAATTACCCATTCATCAGCTGAAGGAGAATTATGACTGAGGAGTCTCGGATGAAGATTCTGATCACCGGTGCTGGCGGTATGCTCGGCACCGATCTTGGGAATGTCCTGAGCTCAGATTTTGAGATCGTGGGACTTGAGCGTCGCCCGGTCTCGCATTTGACCGTTCCCTATGATATTTGCGATCTGACGCAGGCTCGCAAGACCCGCGACGCCCTCCTGAGCCACAAGCCGGCGGTAGTGATCCACACGGCCGCGATGACCGATGTGGACTATTGCGAAGAACATCATGATGAGGCTCTGGAGAATAATGTCGCGGCCACCGAACATGTAGTCGCGGCAGCCAATGAGATCGATGCCCCGGTTATTTTCTACAGCACGGATTATGTGTTTGACGGAAAAAAGAATGGGGCCTATGAGGAAACGGATGTTCCCAACCCGCTCAGCTTTTACGGGAAGACCAAACGCATGGGGGAGGAACATATTCTCCGAGCCTCCAAAAGGGCGCTTATTTTTCGGATTACCTGGCTTTTCGGGATCTGGGGCCGTTGTTTTCCTAAAGCCATCCTGAGGCAAGCTGCGGATGTAACCCATATGAACGTGGTCGATGACCAGATCGGTCGGCCGACATGGTCGTGGGATGTGGCGCAGGCCATGAGGCAATTGCTTCTCAATAAAAAAGATGTTCTGTTAAAGCCAGGAACGGAGATTTTTCATCTTGGGAATTCCGGGACTGTTCATTGGGCGGATTATGCGCGATTCATTCTGAAGGGGGCGGGACTTGGAGCGGTCAAGATCAAGGATATCCCAAGCGCACATCTAAAGCGTCCCGCGCCGCGGCCGGAAAATTCCGTGCTGTCTCTTGAGAAATCCGAGAAGATCTTGGGGCTGAAATTGCGGTCTTGGGAAGAATCTACGTTGGAATTCTTGCCAAAATTAAAGAATGAGCTCGCTCAGCTGGAAGCCAAGACAAGGGCTCAGGCCGCTGAAAAGGAGAATGCTGCTTAAATGGCTCTCAAAAAAACGTGCGTGGTTACAGGCGGCGGCGGATTTCTCGGCTCTCATCTCTGCGAAAGATTCCTAGGCCGAAACTGGCGCGTCTTCGCCATCGATAATTTTCTCACCGGAAATGAAAAAAATATCGCGCCTTTAAAAAAGAACAAGGCGTTTCAATTGATCCGTCACGATGTCAGTAAGCCCATCCGGCTTCCGGGGCGAGTGGACTATGTGCTCCACTTTGCTTCGCCGGCCAGTCCGTTGGATTATCTCCAGTTTCCGATCCAAACGCTCAAGGTGGGCGCGCTCGGGACGCATAACGCCCTCGGGCTCGCGAAAGATAAGAAAGCGGTCTTTTTTTTGGCATCCACTTCCGAAGTCTATGGCGATCCTCTGGTGCATCCTCAAGTTGAGGAGTATTGGGGCAATGTCAATCCTGTGGGGCCTCGGGGCGTTTATGACGAGGCCAAGCGCTTCGCCGAGGCCATGACCATGGCGTATCACCGGACTCATAAGATGGATACCAAGATCATCCGAATTTTTAATACGTACGGGCCCAGGATGCGTCTTCATGATGGCCGCGCGATCCCGGAATTCCTTTCCCAAGCTTTGACCGGGAAGCCGCTCACGGTGTTTGGGGACGGGCAGCAGACGCGCAGCCTTTGTTATATCAGCGATCTTGTGGACGGGATCGAAAAACTTTTGCTATCCCCTCTGAATGACCCGATCAATATCGGGAACCCCAGTGAGATCTCCATGTTGGATCTTGCGAAAAAGATCATCCGTATGACCGGAAGTTCCAGTCGCATTGTGAACAAGGCTCTTCCCGTCGACGATCCGAAGGTTCGGCGGCCGGATATCAGTAAGGCCAAAAAGTATCTACTGTGGGCTCCGAAAGTCGCTCTGGAAGAGGGTCTAGAACATACGATTGGCTATTTCAAAAAAGCACTTGAAAAAAATGATGCCTGCTAAGTCTTTTGTTTCTTCCCAGGATGGCGACTTGGCAGGTCATGATCACCCGGATATTTTTTAATAGGAGAATCATGGCCCCCCATCTTTCCGTTGTCATTCCCGCCTACAATGAGGAGAAACGTCTGCCTGAGTCGCTTGCGGCCGTCTTGCATTTTCTGAAGAAGCAATCGTATGGATCGGAGATTATTGTCTCAGATGACGGCAGTCAGGACAGGACAGTCGCTCTTGCCAAGGAGCTCCTGAAGGACTTTCCGCATCAAGTATTGGTCACACCTCAGAATCGTGGGAAAGGGCACGCGGTCCGGCAAGGGATGCTCGCGGCAGCCGGAGCCTATGTGCTTTTTACGGATGCTGACCAATCAACGCCGATTGACGAAGTGTCAAAGTTCTTGGCGCATCTTGAAAAAGATCAGGACGTTGTGATTGGATCTCGGGCTCTTCCGGGCTCTCAGGTCGAGATCCATCAGAATTTTCTCCGGGAGACCATGGGGAAAGTCTTTAATCTTGTGGCGCAGTTGTGGGCCTTCAAAGGCGTTCATGATTCGCAGTGCGGGTTCAAATGCTTTCGCTGGGAAGCGGCTCAAAAGCTTTTTAGCCTTCAGAAACTGGACGGATTCAGTTTTGATGTGGAGATCGTCTATCTAGCCCAAAAGCTCGGGTTTCGTCTTTTAGAACTTCCCGTGATCTGGCGCAATTCCGCCCAAAGTCGCGTCCAAGTCCTTCGAGATCCTCTTATGATGTTTTGGGATGTCCTGAGGATCCGTAGTCTCCACTCCTGATGAAAGTCTTTCGCTTCTCCCGCGAAACGGCCCTTCTGTTTGGAATCCTGGTGTTGGCTCTTTTCTTGCGTCTTTGGGGTGTTCAGTTTGGTCTGCCATTTCTTTACCACGCGGATGAGCCGATCGTGGTGAACCATGCCCTTGCGTTCGGGATGGGGGATCTGAACCCTCACTTCTTTAAGATCCCGCCCTTTACAAGCTACCTGCTTTTTGTTTGTTACGGGATCTATTGCGTGGCCGGGTGGGCAGCCGGACTCTTCCATTCGGTGCGGGACTTTGAGCAGCTTTTTTATTTTGACCCGTCTTCATTCTATCTGATCGCGCGCCTGGTCTTTGGCGTGATCCTTGGAACGCTTTCCGTCTATTTTCTTTTCCGTCTTGTGAAGCGGTTGGGGGACATAAGGACCGCCTTGTGGGCGAGTTTTTTTCTCGCCGTCAATTTTCTCCATGTCCGTGATTCCCATTATGTCTATGCTGACATCCCGCTTCTTCTTGTGCTTCTTCTTGGTTTTATGGTTATCTTTCGTGTTTCAGAAAAGCCTTCTTCTTGGATAGACCCTCTTCTTGCGGGT
>JBAXGK010000125.1:0-6337 GCA_037139435.1 Candidatus Omnitrophota bacterium
TTAACCTTCTTCATCTTGATCTTAAGGGACTTCACTTTGGGAAGATTGTAAGCCGTTCCGCGATCACTCCACTTGCCCATTCCCTGAAGCTTTTTAACGCGCTCGAGGCGCTTGAAAACATTGCGGTGCTTGGCTCCGACGCTGTCGGAACGCAGGCTGGGATGCTGAGACATAAGACAATGAACTCCTTTGTTTTTTAATTTGGATCGGTCCGAACAGTTGGCTGTTGGAGGAGCGTATTATACCGAGGCAGAAGGAAAATGGCTAGACCAATTCTTATCAATTTCATCGAGATCTGAGTTTGATGCTTTTAAAACGTTCCCTCGGTGGGATTAGCGAACCATCGGCCGGACATAGGCATCGCCTGAGACAAGTCCCTGACCTCGGAGCTGTTTGAGTATCTGGGACGCGTCCTGGCGTGATTGGAACGCCGCAATACAGACCTGCAGGTGTTTGCCGCTCGGGATCACAAAGGAACTGTACCCTCTTTGAGCGAGTTTTTGAATTTCCCGATCCGCCGCAGACTGAGTGATATAGGTCACATGCTGGATCGTAAACTTTCCATCAGGTTTCGTGACTTTCGCCACAGACTTCGGTAGTTCCGGGACGGTGATCGGGACTTCCTTGGGAACGGATTCATCGATCATAGCCACCGGAGAAGTCTTTGTGACCGTAGCGATGACCGCTGGAGAAAGCTCTGAAGAAAGAACCTCGGCAGAAACCGGGAGGATCCTCTGGCTCTCGAGGGACGACTTCTTCCCTTTTTCAACTCCCCAGGAAAAGGTCAGCACATAGATAACAAGCAGGACGAGCGTCAACCCGATCGCTTGGTCGAGACGGAACGTGATGAAATTCTTTTCGAGAAAAGAAGCTTTTGGAACCGGCGCATCTTCTGAGAGAGTCCGGGGCGATGGTAGATCAAATAATTCTGTTTGCATGGTTATAAATCCTCCGCACATGTATTTACGGCAATCCATGCAGAAGATTTAATTAAAACCCGCGCTATTTTGCAATTCTGATCCGGTTCGGCGGCTTGCTTTCAGAATCAAGCGAGACTCGCCTACTTTGCAATTCTAATCCTGTTGGGCGGCCACCAGATCATGAAAGCTTTACCCACCAGATCTTTTTTGGGAACGAATCCCCATTGACGGCTGTCGGCCGAATGGGCGGAATTGTCCCCCAACGCAAAGTAATGGCCCTCCGGCACACGGATCACTTCTCCGGACTTACCGAACTTCCAGTCTTCCACGTTGTAATAGGTGTTCTTGGAAAACGGCGGATCGATCATCGGCTTTCCGTTGACGAGCAGCACGCCTTTGCGGATTTCAAGCGATTCTCCCGGAAGTCCTGCGAGACGTTTGACGAAGTCTTTTTTGCGGTCAAGCGGGTACTTGAAGACAATAATATCGCCGCGCTCAGGCGAGTGAAAACGATAGCTCAGTTTATCGACGAAGATCTTATCCTCTTCCATAAAAGTGGGTTTCATGGAACCGGTCGGGATCTTGTACGGTCCAAAAACGAACGTTCGGATAAAAATAGCGAGGATCGCCGCGATCAGAAGCGGTTCGCCCCAGTTCTTCCATTTCTCGAAAAGCCACCGCCGAGGCTCGGCCCTGGCGAATCGCCACTCAGAAACGAGTTTAGCTCGGTACATATACGCCAGCACCGCGGCTACCGGTAGGACCCAGAGATATTTTTGAATGATCGACATAAATTTTAACTCCCCATTATTCCACTTTCAAAATGCTGATAAAAGCTTCTTGCGGAAGATCGACCCGCCCGATCTTTTTCATACGTTTCTTGCCTTCTTTTTGTTTCTCCCAGAGCTTGCGCTTACGCGTGATATCGCCCCCATAGCACTTGGCTGTCACGTTTTTCTTGATCGCGGCGATCGAATCACGAGCGATGATCTTCGCCCCGATCGCCGCCTGGATGACGACTTCGAACATCTGCTTCGGGATCACTTCCTTGAGCTTCTCGACAAGCGCCTTGCCGCGCGGATACGCCTTTTCCTTCCAAGTAATGATCGCCAGCGCATCGACCGGCTCCCCGTTGATCAGGATATCCATCTTGACGAGGTCAGAGGGCTTGTGGCCGATGAATTCATAATTAAGAGATCCGTAACCCGCCGTAAGCGACTTGATTTTATCATAAAAATCCATGACGACCTCGGAGAACGGGATCTCATAAGTCAGCACCGCACGCGTCGCATCGAGATATTCTGTACTCTTATAGGTCCCGCGGCGATCCTGGCAGAGCTGCATGATTACGCCGAGCGCGGTGGCGGGAACCATCACATGCGCGCGGATATACGGCTCCTCGATAATTTCGATCTTCTGAATGTCCGGAAGATCGGTGGGATTCTCGATATCGAGGATTTCACCTTTCGTCGTAAGCACTTTATACCGCACGTTCGGCGCGGTAATAATGAGTTGAAGATTGAATTCGCGTTCAAGCCGCTCCTTGATAATATCCATGTGAAGGAGGCCAAGGAATCCGCAGCGGAATCCGTGCCCAAGCGACGCCGAGGATTCCGGTTCATAAACGAACGAAGAATCGTTCAGCCGGAGTTTCGCGAGCGCTTCCCGGAGTAGCGCAAAATCATTGGCCTGAATCGGGTAAAGGCCGCAGAAAACCATGGGCTTCACGTCCTGATAGCCGGGCAGAGGCTCCGTGGCGGGATTGAGAGCCAGCGTCATCGTGTCCCCGATCTTCACATCCGAGATGTCCTTGATATTCGCATGCACGTAACCGACGGCCCCGGCGCCAAGCTCATCGACGGCTTCCGGATTCGGATTAAAAATGCCGATCTGATCGACCTCGTGCTGGTGGCCTGTCTGCATCATCAGAACCTGATCGTGCGTCTTGAGTTTGCCGTCAATAATACGAAAATATGCCACGACTCCCTGATAGCTGTCGAACTTGGAATCAAAAATAAGCGCCCTCAAAGGTTTATCTATGTCCCCCTGCGGCGGTGGGATCTTGTCGATAATGGCTTTCAGGATCTCCTCGGTGCCTTCCCCTGTCTTGGCACTCGATAAAATGATCTCCTTTTCATCCACGCCCAGAAAATCAACGATCTCTTTTTTAACCCGCTCCGGCTCCGCGGTCGGAAGATCGATCTTGGTCACGATCGGGATGATCTTGAGATTGCGCTCCATGGCCAGATAAAGGTTCGTCACCGTCTGCGCCTGGATCCCTTGGCCCGCATCCACAAGGAGAAGAACACCTTCGCAGGCTGCCAGGCTTTTGGAGACCTCATAAGTGAAATCGATATGGCCCGGCGTGTCGATCAGGTTGAGCCAGTGCCCTTTATAATGAATACGCACCGCACGGGCTTTGATCGTGATACCGCGCTCACGCTCCAGTTCCATATCATCGAGGATCTGGTCGCGAAATTCGCGTTTGGTGATAGCGCCTGTATCCAAAAGCAGGCGGTCGGCGAGCGTGGACTTACCGTGGTCAATATGCGCGATGATGGAGAAATTACGAATTTGGGAGGGATTCACCCCGCTAGAACCACCCGCCTGACTCAAACTATCTGCCACTTTAAAAATCCTTTTGTTGAATGAAATGAATAAAACCGCTGGAAAGGCTAGTCTGTTGCAGGGGTTCACCCCGTTCGATCTTCAAATCCAGTTGTGCTCACTTGCCCACAAATCAATGGGACACTTATCTACTTCAAAATCAATACTAAGTTGGTTAAAGATCTAACGGGGTCCATTAGTATTTCTTGAAGATCTCCCGGAATTCATGAACTGCCTTCGCGCGGTCGGCTTTTCCAAAAACAGCGCTTCCTGCCACGAGAATATCAGCGCCAACCTCAAGCGCCTGACAGGCATTCCCGGCACCAATACCGCCATCGACAGAAATGAGCCCTTGGAACTTCGACCGCAGCACCTTAACCTTATCCATCATCTCCGGCATGAACAACTGCCCTCCGAACCCCGGCTCCACCGACATGACGAGGACAAGATCCAACTCCGGAAGATAAGGAAAGATCGTTTCGACGGGAGTCTTCGGGCGAAGCGAGAGCCCGGCCTTAGCGCCTGACTCCCGTATCATTTTAAGTAACCCATGGATGTCTTTTTCCGCTTCAACGTGAACCGTGATCCAATCCGCACCGGCCTTGCGGAATTCCGCAATGTAGCGGGACGGCGTATCGATCATCAAATGGACATCCAGCGGCAATTCTGTCACCCGATGGACAGCGGCCACCACCAGCGGCCCAATCGTAAGATTCGGCACAAAATGTCCGTCCATTACATCGATATGAAGCGCGTCACATCCGGCTTTTTCGACATCCCGGACTTCCTCAGCCAACCGGCTGAAATCCGCGGAAAGCAAACTCGGTGCGATCATGATCTTCTTCAATTTATCCTCCGTTAAAATCTCACGTCATCCCCGAATGCTTAAGTCGGGGATCCAGCCTTGGATTCCCGCTTTTGCGGGAATGACAGATGTCTGTATTCAGGCCCCATCGATTACAAGATTTTGGGTGATCTCGCGCTGCATTTTTTCCGGCACAGGGCCGATCAAGGAAAGGTTCAGGTTCCCGGTCCGGAAGATCCCTTGCGCGACCCGCTGGATATCTTCGATCGTCGTCGTCTCGATCTGACGGCGAATCTCCGCTTTATCCGGCAATTCCCCAGAACAAAGCGCCTTTTCTCCCGTCCACAGCAAGTGGTCCAGCGTGTCTTCCACGCCCATCGAGACCTGGCTCATGAAGTAATCTTTCGCGCGGCGGAGCTCGTCCGGCTTTACAAAACTTTTCCGCACTTTCGAGAGTTCTTTCATGATCACGGCCACCGCCCGCACGGTCTTTTTCGTTTCCACTCCGGCGGAAACCGTGAAAGATCCGGCATCCTGATAACCTGAAATACCAGATTTGATCTCGTAGGCAAGGCCCCGTTTTTCGCGCACTTCTTCAAAGAGGCGGCTCGACATATTCGCCCCAAGCATCACATGCAAAAGTCCCATCTTGTAACGATCCGGATGCATGCGCGGAAGGGCATGAAGACCGATCACCAAATGCGTCTGCTCAGTCGCCTTTTCATAATAATGCGTGCGGGGTTTGGTCTGCGCGCTTTTCGACGGAACAAAAGTGGAAGGTTTCTCGGCTTTGCGCGTTTTATAAATGTCCGCCACGCGCGCCAGGACGTCTTCGTGATCCACATCGCCAGAAACCGAAACCAGGATGTTGCTATTATGGTAATAACTCTTCATGTAATTTCGAAGATCGGTGCGTGTCATCTTGGACACTGTTTCCGGAGAACCGGCGAGAGTCCGACCGAGCGGCTGGTCGGGCCACAGGAGCTCCCCCATCAGATCATGCACGTGATGGGAAGGGACATCGCGGTACATCTTGATCTCTTCAAGGATCACGGTCCTTTCCTTAGCCAGCTCATCCGCCGGGATGGTGGAATGGAGCACCATATCGGAAAGGACATCGAGGGCCCTGGGATAGTATTGCTTCAAGAGCTTTGCAAAATAGCAGGTCATTTCCTCGCCCGTGAACGCGTTCAGGATCCCACCCACACCTTCGATCTCTTCCTTGATCCGGCGCGTGTTCCGAGTCGGCGTACCCTTGAACATCATGTGTTCCAAATAATGAGAAATCCCCGATATTTTTTTCGGTTCGTAACGACCTCCGGCCTTGACCCAGATGGCCACAGCCGCCGAGTCGCGATTGGCCATCGGAACGGTCAAAACCCGTAACCCATTCTCAAGTTTCGTTAACTGATAACTCATGAATTCACCTACTCCTTCGGGGTGTTGGCCCCACTATCCAGAAAATTCTGCAAAATACGCTGTGCCGCAAGCTGATCGATGATCTCCTTACGCTTATCGCGCCGCACATCCGCCTCGATCAGAACGCGCTCGACTTCCTTAGACGACAACCGCTCGTCCCACAAAACCACCGGGACGGAAAGCTGCGTCCGGAACCATTCGACTTCTTTGATCATCTTTTCGGCCGCGGGCCCGATCGTACCTTTGAGCGTCATCGGAAGACCGGCTACGACCTTTTCAATCTTTTTGTCGAGAATGATCTTCCGGATCTCCTGCAAGACCTGCTCCCGGCCTTTTCGCTGGATCACCGTCAGCGGAAACGAAATGGTGGTCCCCCCGGCAACAAAAGCAACGCCGATCCTCTTTTCGCCGAAATCAAGACCCAACAGCGAGCCGCTCATTATTTTGTCGGATCCGATACACGGCCCATAAACAGAATATGCCCGGTCTTGCGCTCCCGAATAAAGAAAATAAACGGATGATCAGCCTTAAACTCTTGAAAATCCGAAGACTCTTCTCCTCTCGTCATCACAACAGCCGTTGCCGC